>CASFRX010000001.1 GCA_949297075.1 uncultured Oscillospiraceae bacterium
AAAGCATAAAAAGAACCCCTTTAGGGGTGGCTGAAAAAGTAATGCGGTCGGCAAACTGTTCAGCGCCCCTTTAGGGGTTTTGTCTGCAAAAAGCCCTTATAGGGCTTATTCAAGCCTCCGGCTTAGCCGGAGGTTTTGACTGCCGAATTGAATTATTCGTCGTCCTCTTCCTCGTCATCGTATTCGATGTCGAATTCAAGGTTTTCGCCGCAGTTGGGGCATTCGATGCTTCCGCTTTCAAGGATGCCTTCGTCAACATTGATAACCTCGCCGCAAGCGGGGCACTCAACCTCAAAAAATTCGTCTTCGTCGTCGCAATCATCGCAGCAGCAATCACAGTCGCAGTCGTCATCATCGTAGACATAAGACTCAAGAGCATCGAGGTCTTCGTCAACTGCGTCTACCTGCTCGCCTACGAGAACAAGCTCGTCCTCAAGGTCTGCAACTGCAAGTGAAAGGTCATCGATAATATCGATGAGAGCGTTGATGATTTTTGTTTCGGGCTTGTTTGCATCAAGTGCAAGGCCCTCTGCAAGGCCCTTGATGTATGCAGCCTTTTCGGTCAATGTCATAGCCATGGTAATTGCCTCCCTTTAAGTTATATAGATAGTTTAATTAAGCTCTGCTGGAATATTCACCTGTACGGGTGTCAACGATAATCATTTCGCCTTCCTCGATGAACAGGGGAACCTTGATTTCTGCGCCGGTTTCAAGAGTTGCGGGCTTTGTAGCGTTAGTAGCTGTGTTGCCTGCGAAGCCGGGGTCGGTCTGAGTTACCTGGAGAGTAACGGTTGTGGGGGGTTCAACGCCGAAAACATTGCCCTTGTAGGAGAGGATTTTGCACTCAACATTTTCCTTGACAAACTTGAAGTTGTCGGGAAGAGTGTCCGCATTGATGGGAACCATATCGTATGTTTCGGGATCCATGAAATAGTAAAGGTCGCCATCGTTGTAGGAGTATTCCATATCCTTGCGCTCGATGTAAGCGGTGGGGAATTTTTCTGTGGGGTTGAATGTGCGCTCTGTAACCGAACCTGCAATTACATTGCGGATTTTTGTGCGAACAAAGGCGGCGCCTTTGCCGGGCTTAACATGCTGGAATTCGATAATCTGGTAAACATTACCGTCCATTTCAAAGGTAATGCCGTTTCTGAAATCGCCTGCTGATACCATAATTTATTCCTCCAATAAAATATTTGAGAATTGATAATTCACTTAATTTTATTACATATGCCAATATTTTTCAAGTGTTTTGAAGAAAAAAGTTAATCTAATCTGCGCAAAACAGGCAAAATTCCGTTTTTTGCTATATCAATTATGCCGAAATTGCCCTCTCTTATGCTTCCGGGATTAAAAAGAAGCACTCCGTCCTCATATTTTGTGTCAGGAGTATGGGTGTGACCATATAATGCAATAGAGCAGTTTTGAGCCTTTGCGGCGCTGAGCAAATCCGAAATGCCGTATTTGACAAGATGAGCGTGGCCGTGGCAGGCGTAAATGCGCTTGCCCTCGATTTCGTCTATGACGCTTTCGGGCAAATTGCTGCCCCAATCGCAGTTGCCGCAAACCGTGTGAAAAAATTTTGTCGAATTAAGGCGTGAAATGCTTTCCGCTTCTCTTGCGCCGTCCCCAAGGTGAAATATAATTTTTGCCGTGGGCTCTTTTTGTAGTGCGGCTCTCAGCTTCCATTCATCTCCGTGGGAATCGGAAACCACAAGTATTCTTGTCATATAAAGACCTCTCCCAAACATATACTTACACTATAAATATAACATAATTTGGCGGTGATTTCAATGAGCGGCAATAACTTCTCACCCGAACAGCTTTTAAAGCTTCTGATGAATTCAAAAGGCTCTGCTCCAAACAGCAGCATAGCGCAGGATTTGCTGCAAAACAGAATTACACCTGAGCAGAGACAGCGTGTGCAAAGTATATTGCAGGATAAAGATGCCCTTGAGCAGCTGCTGAAAAGTCCCCAGGCGCAGGAGCTGATGAAAAAGCTGGGCGGCAATAAATGAATTTTGAGGATATTGGCAGCTTGCTTTCGAGCCTGAGCGAAGATGATATGGCGGCGCTTAAAGATGCGGCGCAGCAATTTATGGGGGGACAGGAAGAGAAAAAGAGAGAGGAACAGCCGGCAGATTTTTTCGGCGGAATTGACCCTGAGATGATAGGGAAAATAATGCAGATTCTGCCCCTGCTGCAAAGCGGAGCAGATAACGAGCGCACGAGGCTGATTTGTGCGCTCAAGCCCCTGCTCAGCCCTGTCCGCCGACGGAAAGCCGACGAAGCAATGCAGATAATGCGCCTGCTGGATGTGCTGCCCCTTGTGCAAAAAATATTATAACCGGGGTGAGGGGAATGGACAGAGAACTGATAAGAATGAAGGAACAGATAAAGGGCTTTTGCAATGTTGAGCTGCGAAGAATACCCTGCCAAAAGCAAAAAAACAAATCACAGCCTAAGCAAAATGACGATAGTCTGCTTCTGCTTGGGCTTATACTCATTTTGGCTATGGATAATGCAGATAAAACCCTCATGCTTATGCTGCTGTATATATTTATGTAAAAAGCAGTCATTGTTTACATATTGGTCATATCTTCGGCGGTGAGTTGTATTGACTTGATTTTTCGTTTAGTATAAAATCAAAACATACTTTATGTTATTCATCTTGATGAAAAATGTGGAAAATGCAGAGGACGCCGTCCCCTACAATTTTTACCGGGGGTGAAAAAATGAATGCGCTTAATTGGATGAGCCTTATTCCTGATGAAACGAATATTAAAAATATCAATATCCCCGGCGCTCACGATGCTTCAACTCAATTTTGTCAGTTGGGTCTTTTTTCGAGCTGTCAGGATTTGAGCATTAAAGAAATGTTAAAAATCGGCGTGAGGGCTTTCGATTTGCGTGTCAACGGCGAAAACATGGTTCACTCTTTCACCAAGTGCAAAAAATCCCGTTTCGGAAAACCGCTGAAGGTTTTTGACGTCATGGCGGATATTGCGGATTTTCTTAAAAGCAACCCCACGGAAACTGTCCTCGTATTCTATAAAAACGACGGCAAAATTTCGGGACAAGACTGCCTTGATTTGCTCAAAGAAAAAATCATAAATAAAGGCAAAGGTATATGGTATCTTGATAATAGATTTCCGTGCCTTAATGAGGTGAGAGGCAAAATAATTTTCCTCAACAGAATCGACGGTTCGGCCGGCATTGATTTTTCAAAAATGCCCTATCAGGGCGGCACTAAAGCCCCCGTTGTGCAATTCTTTTCTCCCAACGGCGAGGACATGGCTGCGGTGCAGGATTGGTATTCTCTGCCGAGAAAAAGAAAATGGCTTGAAGCCGTCGAGCCGCTTTTAAAGGACGAAAGAAGCTGTGAGGACAAGCCTGTTCTCAATCATCTTTCTTCCGCAGGCTTTCCCTTTATTCCCAAATTCAATGCCGCTTACATAAACAGAAAGTTTTCGAGCTTTCCGCTGAAATCAAGGGGACATTACGGCATAGTTATGGCGGATTTCCTTAGCAAAGAAATGGCAGAAAAAATTATACAGAGCAATTTTTAAGAGAAACGAGCTTTATCAGATAAATAATCAATCGGCGCAATTTATCTAAGCGATATTTACTGTTTATAGAAAATTAAGGAGGACGATTATGAGAATTAAAAATTCCAAGGCGACTGATGTTTGGGAAAAGCTGACCCTGATTGAATATGCTTCTCACACAACGGATAAGCTGTTTTCCAATTTTAAAAGCGCAGTTTCGGGCATACTCGGTGGCTTTGTTGTTTCTACATATTTGGGGCTGAGCAACGAGGCTTATCTGACTTATACCTCAATCGCCTTTGTTTTGAGCTTTTGGGATATTTTCAATGATGTTTTGGTAGGCAATATTATCGACCGCAGAAAGAAATCCCATCCCCGTTGGGGCAGGTTCAAGCCAATTCTGCTCTGGCTTTTAATCCCGACTGCTCTGCTGAGCATGGCAGGTGCTCTGCCTATTAAGGATTTCTTCCCTCAGGCAGGGGATACGGTAAAGGTAATCTATCTGGTGATTTTGTATCTGGTCAACGATTTGGTCAGCACTTTCTATAATGCTGCGCTGACAGCTCTCACAGCACGCCAGACCACGGACAATGCAGAGCGAGGCTACCTTTCGGGCATCAGCGGAATTTTAGGCTCCGTTATCGGCGGAAGCGGCTCATATTTCGTTGCCATTATTGCTTGGTTAGTTCCCAATGTTTCCGAAGCGGTCAGATATTTCTACAGTATGGTCGTTTTCAGCCTGATTGCAATTCCTGCAACAGCTTTTTACATCATCACAACAAAGGAGCGTATTGTTGAGCCGCCCCGTCAGGTTGTGCCGAAGCTCAGGGATGTTTACGGTCAGGTGCTCAAAAATAAGCCCCTTGTGCTTATAACTATTGCCGATGTGCTCTCATCGGGCATGAGCATAGGCTACGGCTTTTTGGTCTATGTTTTCAGAGCCTGTTTCTCCGATGTAACTCTGCAAATCTCCGTTTTCGGCTTCAATATAGGAGAAAAGCTTCAGGGCTTTGAAGCTATTATGGCCGCCTGCTCTGCGGCGACCATTGTGCCCACGGCTCTCTCTCTTTTCTTGGCGCCGATTATCCGCAAATGGATTTCCGATAAACCCCTCTATATTTTCACAAAATTCTGGACTTTCTTCTGTTACACGGGTATGTTTATTTCAACCTTCCCCATCACCAAGCACGACCCGACCTCCCTTTTCCTGTCAATCACTTTCTGGTATGCGCTCCACGGACTGACTACGGGCTTCTATTCAGTAGTGCCCAATATGCTTCAGCTGACGGCCTATGATTATGGCGAATATATTTTCGGCCAGCGCAACGAAGCGACAGTCAGTGCGCTTAAATCCACTTTAACCAAAATCGCATCAAGCCTCGGCGCATATCTCTCCTCCTGGTGCCTTGTGCTTATCGGCTATATTAAAAACGGCACAGAGGTTGCGAATATCACAACCGATACAAAGCAGTGGCTTGTTATGCTCTTTGCAATCTTTCCTGCGGTTTCGTCAATCTTTGCAATTATCCCCATGCTGTTCTATAAGATTAACGGCAAGAAACAAAAGGAAATGACGGCTGAGCTTAATATCCGCCGCCAGAAAGCCCTGGACGAAATGAACAGCGAGGAAGAAAAAGCTCTCGGTTGCACAGTTGAAGATTTGATTGAAAAATAGCGGATATCTGTCAATTTTTGCAAAAAACAAAACAGCGGCATAGCCTACACTTTAAGCTATGCCGCTGTCAGCTTTATGTTTTAGTTTTTTATATTAAAGGGAGCTGTTTATCGCTTTTTATAAATGACTAACTCCGGATTTGCTCCTTCTTCTTCATAGGTACATACAATTATAAAATCCATGTTTGCAATAATTCCGAAGCATCTTTCCGTGCCGAAAAGACATTCAAGCTGATTGCCGAGATAGATTGCGCTGTCATTTAAAAATTTAACCTTGTTTCCGTTGGGAAGCGTGTATTCAAGGTTAACGAAGCCGCCCACAAGCGCGTTCAACTCTGTAACCTCCGGCATACCCTCAATCTGTAAAGCATTGATTTCGCTGATGATTTGCTTTTTAAATTCCTCAAATTTTTCGTCGCCGCCGATATCCGCATAACGCTTCCAATAATTGAGCTTCGGCAGAGTTTCTTTCATGTGTGCCCGTACCTGTTCCGAGGGAAATTCTTCGGTTGCCATGTGTTCGGCGCAGAATTCAATCAAATCATCCATGTTTTCGTAGGTGTATTTGCCGTCTTCATAACACCATTTGCAGTATTCTTCATTGAAAACGCCGTCTGTTTCTTTGCTGATGTTGCAGTCCTCAAGAGGCATGCCGCAGCATTGGCAAATCAACTGCCGAGAAGACCCCAAAAGAGTGTTTATAGAAACATCAAAGAGCTTTGACAGCAGCTTTAAGGTCTCTGTGTTCGGCGTTGTTTCTCCCGTTTCCCGTACCTAAAGATATTGGTTATGTATGAGTGCCAATGCCCTCGTGCAATGGCACTCATATCTTTGTTTTTATTCAATTTTGCCGATTAAGCGGTAGTAGATGTCAATATTCTGCTCACACACTCCATCCTGCGTGGCAGCTTCGTGAATAACGATCTTTTTAATCAACCCATTCAGAAGCTCCGCTGTCAGTTCGGTGGGATAGGAATACCGTTTGAGTAGTGAAATCCAAGTTTCCGCATCGACAGTCGTTTGCTTTTCAGATTCAAGCTCGGCATACAGCCTTTCGATCTTCTCGGTAAGTTCCTGCTGCTCGGTCTGGTATTTCTGAGACATCATGTTGAAGTTGTATTCCGTGATACGTCCGTCCGACCAGTCCTCATACAGCTTCGCAAACTTGCGGTCAACCTCTGTTCTGCGCTTTTCGGCTCTTGTAAGCTCTGCGCTCTGCCTTTTGGCATTGGCGGCAAGCTCCTGTTCGCTTCCTTTCAGCAGACGATGCAGAAGCTCCTTTTCATCCACCTGCGCCTGTCTCCACAAATCCTGTACTCTCAGCAGAACGTAGTGGTAAAGGTAGTCATAGCGGATATAGTGGGAAGAACATCGTTTTAATCCCTGTCCGTATTGACTGCAAGTATAATGGCTGTAAGGCTTGCTGTTCTGTCTGTTCGTGCCGAAGCGCATCGACCATCCGCAATCCGCACACTTCACCAGACCGGAGAAGATCTGCGTGGTAGCGTCCTTTTGCTGTCTGCGGCGATTGGCGATCTGTTCCTGCACCTGTTCAAAGACTTGCTTGGAGATAATGGCTTCGTGTGTATTCTTCACTCGGAACCATTCCTCCTGCGGCTTGCGTATCTTTTTCTTGTTCTTGTAAGAAATGTTGGTCTGCTTGTTGTGTACGCTGTTGCCGATGTAGGTTTCGTCTTTTAAGATGCTCTTGACCTGTGCAAGCGTCCATGCGTAGGACTTTTCTTCCGGTGCGCCCTCGTAGATATGAGCGAATGTTCCATATCGCTGATAGTTCAGCCACCCGGCAGTATCAAACTATATATCTGATGTGATGTGGCGACAGAGGTCAAGAGAACCCCAAGAATGTAGACCATGATGATATTAGGGTTTGTAAAGCCGACCTCATGAAAAAGCAGACTTAATAGCGTTGCAAAAAGCAAAATGAGCAGACTTGTGAATGCATTTTTCAGCACACGCAGATTATGATGCTTTTTTCTCGCTTTTTTGGGGTAATATGTGGTGTCAACGGTTTTATCCGGAATAATATGTATGTCGATATCCGGAGCGTAGGTCAGGAGCAATTCTGTCAAAGGCATTTGCCATTCGTGCCGCAGTTCGAATGATTTTTGCGTTGGAGGGTGCGGAAGAAAGGCAAGCAAGGATGTGCTCATTCGAATCCATTCTTTTTTGTTCCTGTATGTTCTGTGTCATCATCCTCACCTCCTCTGTTACTATATATTTGCCGGGACGAGTACATCAAACCAGGTGTACTCGTTTCGTTCTTATTCCTAAGCTATAATGGAGGGGCGAAATGGTTTGACGTATACCTCCTTGGGCAA
>CASFRX010000002.1 GCA_949297075.1 uncultured Oscillospiraceae bacterium
AAAGAGACTGAAGCCGCCGCAACGGGAAGCCCCTCGTTTCGTTCCGCTACGCTCCACTTCTCTTCGGGGCTTCCCGTTGCCTTTTTTCCTTGAATCTTATTTTTTTCAGAACTTTGTCTCACATCATTGACAAACGTACAATTTTTACAAAAATCAGTAAAAAAATACGGATTGTTTAAGAGCAATCCGTATTTTTAAGTTTAATCAGTCGCTAGCAAGCTCTTTTATGTATCTCTTAAAGAAGACAACAGCGGCTTCAACCGTGTTAATCGGCAGGCGCTCATTAGTGCCGTGGGTACAGAGAAGAAGCTTTGTTTCGGCAATAAACGGAGAATAGCGGTAAATATTCTCGCAAACCGGCTCATAGTGGTAAGCGTCTGTGCCGCCCATAACGAGGTACGGTGCAACAATAGCTTCCGGATAATCCGATGTTGTTATCTTCTCCAAAGCCGCAAAAGCTCTTGTATCTGTGGGCGATGTTGCAGAGGGCTCTTTTGATTTGAGGCACTTAACCTTAATATTCTTGTTCCTAACAACCTTGTGTATATGCTCTTCGATATCCGCTGTAGAGCTGCCGGGCATACCACGGAAGTTGACAACGATGCTCGATTTTTGGGGTAAAACATTGGCGGCGGGACTTCCCTGAGCCATGGTTACACCTGTAGTTGTTCTTATAAGACTTGCTCCCGGAGGAATGAGCTTCAAAATCTCTTTAATAACAGGGTTCAAAAGCTTCAAGTTACAGGTAACAAGCTTTGCAGGGTAGCAAACGCGCCTGCCGATTTTATCGAACAAGTTCTTTATAAAGGGAAGCATTTCAGCTTCAAACTGATTGTTTTCCAAATCGCGTATAACTTTGGCAAGTTCACCGAGACCGCTGTGCTTAGGCGGCTGTGAAGAATGACCGCCCTTTGCCTCAACTGTTATCTCAAAATCGGCATAACCCTTTTCGGCAACACCTATGCCGACAATAAAGCCGTTTATAAGGCCCTTGATATTTACGGGCAGAATAGCACCGCCCTCATCAATAACGCTGTCAAGATGAACTCCACGCTCTTTTAAAACCTGAGCAACAGCCGCCGCACCGGAATTTGCGGAAGCGACAACTTCTTCATCGTGACCGAAGCAAAGATAAACATCACGGGTAGGCTGATAGCCTTCCTCAAGCAGAGTTTCAACCGCCTCCATAACGCATATGAGGTGGTTTTTCATATCCATTGCTCCCCTGCCCCATATGTATTCGTTATCAACATATCCGCTGAATGGAGGATGTTCCCAATCCTGCTCTGTGCCCTCGGAAATCGGCACAACATCCTGATGAGCCAAGAGCGCAATAGGGTCAAGGGTTGGGTCGGTACCTTTCCAACGGTAAAGCAAGCTCGCCTTTGAAATAACCTCTTTTTCAAGATTTTTTGCAATAAGAGGGTAAGATTCATCAAGGAAAGCATGAAATTTTTCAAACTGGCTCCAATCGACCATATCAAGATCCGGATACGAAATTGTAGGAATCTGAATAGCGCCGCTTATATGCTCAACTGCACGGTCAACATTGCAGTTTTCGGCCGGCATGGGAGCAGTTTCACGCTCTTCTGGCTTAAATTTTGCGGCACGAACACAGTTTACGGCTGTTGCCGCACCCAATGCTCCTAAAATAACTTTTGTTGATGTTTTCATATAAAAATCCTCCTGTAAAGGTAAAATGAAAGGTTAAATAAAAAACTTTCTTGAAAGCCAAGCTCTTAAACGCTTATTCTTAAGCACAGCTAAGAAAAATGCGATAAGCGCAAGACAGCAGGCAGATACTATTATTGATACAATCGGCAAGAGATTGAGGCTGTAATAATACCTGAACAGAAATTCAACGGCAAAGGATAAAACCGCCACCTGAATAAGCAAAGAGGTGACCAAAATCGGCCAATCGAGCCGCTTAAATTTAATCCATTCGGCAACAGAAAAGACAAATGCCGCCACAACCAAAATCACTGGGAGAGCAAGACCGAAAAGCCAACCCTCACCGTGTTCAACGCTGTAAAAAACAGCCGTGTATAAAAACACTCCTAAAGCATCAAGTGGCACTAAAATATAACTTTTAGGCTTATTAAAAAAGAATGGAAAAACAAACAAAAGCCAAAATATGGCACAGCTTGCATTAAGATAAGTTGCCCATAAATACCCGAACTCAAAGACCAAATTTATAATCAGGCAAACAATATTCGGTATAAGAATAACCATAGACGCAAGAAAAGCACCGTATCTGCGGCGCACAGCCGATGGAATAACTACTCTTTTGGGAAACGGGTCTATGGCGTCTTCAGGCTTAACCAAAGCGTTGGGATTAACAACAGGTGTTGCGCAAAGGGCGCATTTTTTTGCGCTGTTATCAAGCTCAACACCGCAGTTTACACAATAGCTCATTTCGCATTACCTCCTATTACTTTCTATTTTTACACGGACGCCCATTTTAACCAAAGAAGTAAAAAATCTTCGCTCTATATCACTTTCCATGTAAATATTTGCAAAATCAATAATAAACTTATCTCCGAAGCCGCATCCGCCGCATCTTGCGGCATTGAGTTTACCGGGACCAGCCATAAGCTCGGTAAATTCAACATAGGGCTGCATATTCTCCGGCAAATTGATTTTGCCGAGATTGCTGAACAGCACGGACACTGCCTGTTCACCCAAAATCCCAAAGCCGAGTCCGACTGCTAAATCCTTTATAAACAGCGGCACAAGGCGCATAAACGGAGATTTGGCGAGTTTCAAATTAGCAGTGACCATAGCACGAAGCGTCTTTTCGTTATTGACATCTCTCAGATACAGTATCACATGCTTCAAAACCTCTTCAAAGGTATATTCGCCCATGAGAGGGTCAATGTTGATAAGATAATAAAGAGAAAAGTTCCGCAGCGTATCAATGCCGAATGTTTTGCGCAGGCTAACGGGAATCTGAACGCAAACCTTTTTCTGTCTGCGTTTTTCTTCTTTTTGCTTTTCATAGTGCACAAAAAGCAAAAGCGCACCGATAAATTCAGTTATAGTCGCACCGTAGCTTTTAGCTAAGCTATGGACAGCTTCGAGAGGAATGATACCTCTGGTGATATTTACCATGTGCTTTGGCGCTCTCGTACCGACAGCGTGATATACTCTGATATTACTGCGGCTGATTTTCCCCTTGGATTTGCCGCATTTTGTATACGGGTCTTCAAGCTCCGCCCTCGTTGCCTTTTGGTTAATATCCAAAACATGACCGCCGCAGTCAATCTCCCTGCCTGTGAGGCGCAGATATTCGGCGGCAAGAGTGCAGACAAAAACAGAAGCACCCATACCGTCAGTCAAAGCATGATAAAAATCGCCGGAGATACGGTTTTCGTAATAATATATACGGAAAAGATAGCCCTTATTTTCCTTGAACTTAACTCTGTGGCAAGGATTAGCTATATCCTGCTGTACAGAGGGAGCGCCGTTGGGATTTTTTTCAAAATAATACCAAAACAATCCCCATCTGAGCCGAACATCGTAACACGGGAAACGCGGCATTACATTTTTTAGTGCCTGTTCCAAAATTTCGGGATTTATTTTTTCTTTCAAAATCACAGAAAATCGAAAGATATTGGACCAGCGTGAAGTATTTTGCCCGGGAAAAATTGTTGCGGCATTATCGAGCTTATACCAAGGCTTTATAGGCACATTATCACTCCGTTTCAGTAAAACTAAAATTATAAATCGAAAAGGCTGATTTGCATAGTATCGGGCAGACCGTCAAGAGCGCCGGCCTCACGCAAGGCTGTTATGACGCTGCTCGAAACGCCTGCTCTTCGCTGAAAATCATCAACGCACATGAATTCTCCCTCGCCGTCATCTCTTGCGGCGGCAATGGCACGCGCAGCGTTTTCACCCGTACCGTTGAGAGAAGAAAATGCAAGGCGGATTTTGCCGTCTTCAATCTTAAAGACCGTAGCATCTGATTTATAAAGGTCTATAGGCAAAAATTCGATACCTCTCGCCTTCATTTCAAGAAGCACCTGAAGAGCCGTGTACTGAGAAAGCTCTTTCGGCGTAGCCTCCTTGCCCTTATCGGTTATTTCTTTCATCTTGCGCCTTACCTGTTCAGCCGTAAGCATAATAAGGGAAGCATCAAGGTCGTCGCCTCGAACGGTCAAATAAGCCGCATAATAGGCAACCTTATGGTAAATTTTATACCAACCAAGGCGCAGAGCGGCAATAACATAGGCCGCAGCATGGGCTTTTGGGAACATATACTTAATCTTTAAGCAGGATTCAATATACCATTCGGGCACACCGTGGCTCCTCATTGCCGCCATATGTTCATCGGTGAGAAGTTTGGTTGCATTACCCTTACGGACAATTTCCATAATTTTAAATGCCATATCGGGTTCAAGACCCTTGTGCATAAGGTAAACCATAATATTATCACGGGTACCTATAACCTCTGATATGCTACAGGTGCCGTTATGGATAAGCTCCTGAGCGTTACCGAGCCAAACATCAGTGCCGTGGGAAAGGCCTGAAATTTGCAACAAATCAG
>CASFRX010000003.1 GCA_949297075.1 uncultured Oscillospiraceae bacterium
AGTCAGTCTGCGGAATTCATCCTCACCGGGGACAATGCCAAGTCCTCGACCATTGTCCCATCGCATATGAATAGTACCCATGTCATCAACATGTTCGACTGTGCCACGGGTGCCGCTTTCTACAGGATGGTGAGGATCATTTATGCACAGAAGCATCACCCGAGTGCCGGGCGGATACGATTCTTTGTATTCCTCTGCCTGTCTATGCAAGCGTTCCCAATCGTTCATTTACTGTACCTCCATATTGAATAGTTCTTCGGGAGACCAGTTGATGGTGAAATCCACACTTTCAATGTTGTCGCAACGGGAGAGGAATGTGTCATCCATTTCTATTCTTTTCATGAAGTAAGCAATTTCCTCGGGAGTGGCTCGATGTGTTTCTTCCTCTCCGTAAAGGAACGCTTCCGCATGAATTGCGACTTCCGTTTCTTCATCAATGTCTTCCATGAATCTGTCGAAGGCAATCCGGCCTTCAAGGTCGTCATACTCCCTTGGGATACCACCCACAAAGAATTCGACTTCCTGGTCGTTTGCGGTCGCTCTAACCGCAGAGAATAACAAAGCCATATTTATCACCAACACCTTTCATAATATTTCATCCTCAAAATGAGGAATGATTACACATTAAATACTTCTACAAAAAAGGGGGTTGCGCATAAAATGTATGCGCAACCTCCCAAGACACAAACATTTAACAATTAGAAAAACGAAAAAAGGGGCAGACTCTGCGAAATAAATCGCAAAATCTGCCCCTAAAAGCCCAGGTATTTAGTTCAAGTCCTCCCCAAAGGTCGTTTTTGGGGAAAGATATCTTTTGAATTGCACCTTGAAAAATGGCACGAAAAAACCCAGAAACCGTTGTGGTTTCTGGGTTTTCCGAACCGATATCTTTTTCGGTTCGCAAAGTTGGTTGCGGAGGCAGGATTTGAACCTGCGACCTCCGGGTTATGAGCCCGACGAGCTACCGAGCTGCTCTACTCCGCGATATTTAATTGGGTTGCTCCTCAGAGCTTTATTAGTATAACTCATTATGCAGAAAAAAGCAAGGGTTTTAGTGAAAAATTTTTAAAAAACTTTTTGTCGCCGTTTTTCGGCAAATGCCGCCATGGACAGCCCTGAATTTCTATCGAGATTCAGGGCTGTTCGGACGGAGTGAGAATTTCACTCCGATTTTTTATTTTGCGTACCTTTTAAGATTATCAAGGCCTGTTTTGATTGCCCATTCGTTTTCTTCAACGCCCTCAAACTCGATGCTGACAAAGCCGTCGTATCCGCTGCGGATAAGGGTTTGCAGGCACTGGTAAACAGGCACATCGCCGTGGCCGACTACCGTTCCTCTCAGGTAATCTCCTCCCCGTGTGCGGAAAAATCCGTTGCCGGGGTCGGGGCCGTTGCCGCTTTTCTTGATGAAATCCTTTGCGTGGACATGCTTTGCGTAGCTTGCTACCTTGCCCACCGCCTTTGCAGGCTCATCATCGGCGCACAAAAAATTGCCCATATCAATAAGCAAACCGAAATTGGGGTTTGCAACTGCGTTGACAAGCTTTTCAACCCGGTCGGAATCCTGGCAGAAATAGCCGTGGTTTTCAACCATTGTTTTGATGCCCTTTTTTGCGGCATATTCGGTTACTCTGCGGCAGCCCTCGGCAAGAACCGGCAGAGCGGAATCAAAGCTCTTGTAGGTCTTTTCTTCGCCGTTAAAGCCGCCTGTTGCGTCGTGCCTCATGCCCTTTGCGCCGAGAGCCTCGGCAACATCAACCTGACCGCAAAGCCGTTCAACCTCTTTTTCCAAGCCCTTTTCGCTCAAGAAGTTTGCGCCGATTGTGTAATTGACTATTTCCATGCCCTGCTTTTCGGCTTCTGCCCTGAGAGTGGCCGCATATTCCAAATCGCTCACGCCCTCAGGCGGCATAAGGTCGGTATATTCTATTCCCTCAAAGCCCATATCTTTTGCAGCTTTGATTAAATCGAGCTGAGTATATTTCTTTTCATTGAGCAGCTTCTGAAAGCTGTATGAGCTGACTGAAAATTTCATTATGCAAGGTATCCTTTCAGAAATTCTACTGCCTTGCGGATATCAGCCTCAGGACAGTCGCCCACCTCACGCTCGATTGTAAGGAAGCCCTTGTAGCCGATATCATTGAGAGCCTTGAGATATTCTTCCCAATTCACTGCGCCCTCGCCCAAGGGAAGCTCAATGAAGGAATTGTTGGTTACAATATGAGATTCAACCATGTGATAGACGATTTCGGGGTCAACATAGAAATTTCTCTTGCCGTCCTTTGCATGGGTGTGAACAATATAATCCTTAAGGTTATGTACAGCCTTGGCAGGGTCGTCCCCCGTTACCATAACAAGGTTTGCGGGGTCAAGGTTAACGCCTACACCTGTTGAGCCCAGAGAATCCAGGAAGGCTTTGAGAGTTGCGGAGGTTTCGGGGCCTGTTTCAATGGCAAAATGAGCATTTAGGCTGTCCGCATAGGCTGCAAGCTCGTGGCAAGCCTCCTGCATAACCTTGTAGCGGTCGTGGTTGGGGTCGCCGGGAACAACGCCGATGTGAGTTGTTACAACATCGGTTTCAAGCTCCTTGGCAAGCTCAAGAATACGCTTGGATTTTTCAATTTTTTCTGCATTACGCTCAGCAAACGCGAAACCGCCGCCACCAAGGTCGCCGCAGAGAGCGGAAATAACAAGGCCGTTATCCTTAACGAGCTTTAAAAACTCTTTTCTTTGTGCGCCGGAAAGGTTTTCGGGAGCCATTTCGCCATTTGTTGAATAAACCTGAATACCCTGTGCGCCAACCTCCGCCGCCTTTTTAACTGCCTCTTTAATAGGCAGGCGGAATGAATCAATAATTACGCCGATGGAAAAATTGTTATACATATTTATCACCCTTTATTTGCCGCAGCAAAATTTTAATTAGCTGTTTTTTTATGCTTTCGCTGAACCTTTGTCTTATTGCCCTTTTCGTCAACGATATAGGTGACATCCAGCTGTTGAGTAAGGCTGAGCTTAAAGCTGTCGATATATTTTCTTCTCAGAACGGCTCTTTCCGCCTGCTCCTCCTCTGTCAGCTCACGGGTTCGGGAAATTGCGGTCAGCTCGCTGATTCTGTCAAGTTCTTCCTGCTTCATTTTTTACCTCTGTTACTTTTATTCTACGCCTCTGTAATAAAGACCTCTTGTAAATTCGCCCTCAGGCGCCGAGGCTGAATTATATGCTTCAATTATTTTTTCACATTCCTGCGGAGTTTCCACCGTAAAATACAGCAGATTGAAAGCGGCAAAGGCTGTTTCCTTTTGTCTGTCTGCCATATATATAGGCCTGGAATTGAGCACCTGAGAATATCCGTTGCCGCAGACAACGGGAAATTCTATGCCGAGGCGGTCGGTCAGGCTCCTTTTGCCGCCGCAGTCCTTGCAGTCTGTGCCGTT
The DNA here is from genome assembly GCA_949297075.1 of uncultured Oscillospiraceae bacterium. Taxonomy (GTDB): domain Bacteria; phylum Bacillota; class Clostridia; order Oscillospirales; family Acutalibacteraceae; genus UBA8612. Next base: position 3,435 of record CASFRX010000003.1, read on the forward strand.
TTTGACAGGGCAGTTACGGGTAATCATAAGGGGCAGTCTGCCGTAGGTCACAAGCCCTAAGCCCTCGCCGCTTATTGCCGCCGCCTGAGCCAAGGTAAGCTCCGGTGAGAGCACAATTTCGTCTGCGCCCTGCTCTTTATAGCTTGCAGCGGTCTGGGAATTGAAAACATTGCTTCCCAAATCCATCATAAATTCAAGCTCCGCTTTTTTTGCAAGCTGAACTGCGTCAAGGGTAGCGCAGCTCACTTTTTTTAAGCCTTTTGCCTTTAAGGCAAGCATTTTTTCATATATTTTGTCTTCCCTGCCGAAAAATACTCGGGGTATTTGCGCAATGAACTTTTCCATGGGGATATTTGAAGCTTTTTCACAAATTTCGAGAGGCAAAATGAGCTTTTCCACCTTTTCCACAAGGTTTTCCACTTGGTTAATATTGGAAAACCGTGCGTAAACCGTGGGTTTATTCACTTTTTTCACCGAGTTTTCCACATTTACATACTCGTATTTGTGAATGTAAGGCTGTTTTAACTTTTCGTAAAGTTCGTCCAAGGCCGCTCTTCGCAGGGCATTTATGGAGGATAAGGGCAGGCTGATATTTTCGTCAATATCAATCTCAATATCCTTTACGAAAAATGCCGTTCCACCGCATTTTTCAAGCTGTTGAGTAATTTTTTCATGGCTCAGAGGAACATTTTTTGCCGGCTCTGCAATCACATCGCCCTGCACAAAAACGCTTTTGCCCATAGCCTGTGCCGAAAGTGAAGCTGTTTCCCCCTCATAGGCGCAGAACATCAGGCTGACGCCAACAAGAGGCACTTCCTTCTCGTAGAGATGCGCCAGCTCCTTGAGGGCAGGCCGTGCGGAAAGCACATCCTCCTTACTGCGGATACCAAACATCTCTCTGCCAAGCTCTCCCGTCAAATATCCGCTTGTAAAGCCTGAGCGAGAAAAAACCCCTCGGAGATTATTACGCAGAGCTTCGTCCTCTTTGCCGTTTAACGCATTTCTGCAAGCGGTAACAGCTGCCGCAACATATTCCGGGCGCTTCATTCTGCCCTCGATTTTAAAAGACTTAACACCGAAGCTCTTAAGCTGCTGCAAATATTCAACAGCAGAGAGGTCCTTGAGACTCAAATCGTGTCCAAGCCCGTTTTCCGACGCAAAGGGCAGGCGGCAGGGCTGAGCGCACAAGCCTCGGTTTGCACTGCGTGAGCCGAGCATTGCGCTCATCAGGCACTGACCCGAAACGCACATACAAAGGGCGCCGTGTACAAAAACTTCTATTTCAATAGGTGAATTTTTCGTTATATATTCAATTTCCCGAAGAGATAATTCTCTTGCTAAAACTGCCCTTGTAAAGCCAAGCTCTGCCAGACGCTGAACGCCCGCAAGGGTGTGAACGCTCATTTGGGTTGAAGCATGAACGGGCATGGTAGGCGCACATTGGCGCACAATGCGGTAAACGCCTAAATCCTGAACTATGAGGGCGTCAACTCCTGCCAGGCAGGCATTGCGGACAGCCGCCTGCACCTGCGCCTTTATTTCGGTATCGTCGGCAAGGGTATTGAGAGCCATATGGACCTGAACGCCCCGTGCATGGCAATATTCTGCCGCAGCTTTCAGCTCCTGCGCAGAAAAATTGCCCGCATTACGGCGGGCATTAAGGAACTTGCCGCCGAGATAAACAGCATTTGCGCCGCAGCGCACCGCCGCCTCGACAGCCTCATATGTTCCTGCAGGAGCTAAAATCTCAACCGAGCTTTGCCTGAACATTTTGCAGCTCCCTTGTAAGTCTTTCAACCTCACGCTTTGCGATTTCAGCATCCATCTTGCTGCGTGCGGAATCTTCAAGGTATTCCTTAATCTGGCTGCGAAGATTATCAGCGCTGATTTCAGCCTTCTTGTACATATCGGCATATTCAAGAGCCGCAAGAATAGCGGCCTGAGTTACGGAAATGCGGTTGTTCTCTCTGAGCGTCTTTGTGAGATATGCATCAAGCTCATCGCCCAAAGCCATGACATACTTGGGGTCGTCCTCAGTAGTAATGGAATAATCTGTGCCGCAGATATTGAGTCTGATTTTGTTTTTTTCCATAGTTAAAAGCCACCTTATATAAAACTTATAATATTCAAAAACATTATACATTAAATTTTTGAGATTATCAAGCCCAATAAGAATATTATCGGCCAATGAATTATATAAATTATTAGTGTTTTTCGTCCTACAGCCGCCAGGGGCGCACAATGCACCTTGTAAAACCCTGCCGGAAGCGGCTTTCGGGTTGCGTATTTGCCGAGATAAGTTCCGCACACAAACATAAAAATATACGGAAACAGAGGGAAATAATCCGCAGAATAGTAGCCCCTCGGCGGAAAGCCGAGAACGGCGGTCAGCTCGTTTGCATAAATTCCACGGGGAAGCTCAAACCACAAAAGCTGACCCGATTGCAGATTATAGCAGAGGAAAAACAGCAGAGCAAAGACCGCAAAGCCCACCCTTTCATCAATGCGTTGGAGGAGAGGACGGACAAGGGCAAAAACCAACATTGAAACGCTGAGCAAATGCAAAATTCCAAAATGAATCTCAGCTTCCTCAATGCCCAAACGAGGCAAAAGAAACACCGTTACACCCGTAAAACCTAAGGCGATTGCCAACAGCTTCAGGCCTCTTTTCAGGTTGCTCCTCGAAAAGCAGAAGGACATACCCGAAATGAGAATAAACAGGCAGGCAAAGGGCGGCTGCAAGGGCTCGAAAAAACGCTGCGCCTTTTCCATGAGCTCAAAGCCGAACTCATAGCCGAGCAAATAAAACCCATGATAAAACACCATGAGTATAATCGCCAAGCCCCTTATTTCATCAATCAAATGAATTCTTTTTTTCATTTTCTTATCCTCGGTAAATTTATAAAATGATTATATACTATTTTTCCGCCGCTTACAACGGTAAACACAAAACCGTATACATTTTGCACAAAAAGGCATAGTTAGCTCAGGCTAACTATGCGCTTTTATACCGAATTTTTAAAACTCGCCTAACAATTATTGACAAGAAACTGCCACGGGTATATAATTACATCGGTTAGCAAAGGCTAACTAAATAAAAATCGGAAACAAGGTGAGTTTTATGAATTTACGCCAGGCTCAAGAAGGCAAGGAATACATAATCAAAAATATCGCAACAGGCGATGAAGAGCTTGAAGCCTTCCTCTTCACTCTCGGCTGTTATAACGGCGAGCCAATAACCGTTGTTTCCCACCTGAGAGGCAGCAGTACTGTTTCTATAAAGGACGGCAGATACAATATTGATAAGCGTTTAGCTCAGGCAATAACGGTTGAGCAGTGATTTCACTAATCCGCAATTATTTTTTACAATATGAGTTAGCATAGGCTAACAGGAGGAAAAATCATGCGTATAGCTTTGGCAGGCAACCCCAACAGCGGCAAAACCACAATGTATAATGCCCTTACAGGCAGCAACGAAAAGGTTGGCAACTGGGCAGGCGTTACCGTAGACAAAAAGGAAAAACCCATTAAAAATTCTCTTTCGGCAGGGAAAAATCTCGTTGCCGTTGATTTGCCGGGAGCATATTCCATGTCCCCTTTCACAAGCGAAGAGAGCGTTACAAGGGATTTTGTTAAAAACGAGAGCCTTGACGCAATAATCAACATTGTAGACGCAACTAACCTGAGCCGAAGCCTGTTTTTCACAACTCAGCTTTTGGAGCTTGGCATACCCGTTGTTGTAGCTCTCAACAAAGAAGATGTCAATGAGAAAAAGCAGACAAAAATAGATGAAGAAACCCTCTCGTTTATGCTCGGCTGTCCGGTAATTAAAACAATATCAACCACGGGCGAAGGGCTTGAAGCGGTTGTTGAAGCCGCAGTTAAATCGGCGGGTCAAATTCAAAAAGCGCCCTACACACAGGGAGATATTGACTCCGCAAACAAAAAGGAAGTTTTGGAAGCGGATAAAAAACGCTACAAATTTGTAAACAGTATTGTTTTCGCTGTTGAAAAGCGAAAGATTTTTACTAAGGACAGAAATTTTCAGGATAAAATTGATGCCGTTCTCACAAGCAAATGGTTCGGCTTGCCCATTTTTGCCGCCGTGATGTTTGCGGTTTTCTGGATTTCTCAGTCGGGACCCGGCGCATGGATAGCGGAGGGACTTGAACTGAAAAACGGCACATTTCTGCCCGGTCTTGTCACCTTGCTGGAAATGTTCCAGGCATGGATCGGCAGAATTTTAGAGGGAGCAAATCCTCTGCTTTCCACTCTGCTTGTTGACGGCGTAATCGGCGGAGTTGTGGCCGTTGTGGGCTTCCTGCCCCTGGTTATGGTGATGTATTTTCTCATCGCTCTGCTTGAAGACTGCGGATATATGGCGAGAGTCTCCGTTGTGCTTGACCCCATATTCAAAAAGGTTGGCTTAAGCGGAAAGAGCGTTATCCCCTTTGTTATAACAACAGGCTGTGCCGTACCCGGAATTATGGCAAGCCGCACAATTCGCAGCGAGCGTGAGAGGCGGGCAACGGCAATGCTTGCGCCCTTTATGCCCTGTGGCGCAAAGCTGCCCGTAATATCTCTTTTTGCAGGTGCATTTTTCTCCGATTCAAGCTGGGTCGGTCCCATGATGTATTTTGCAGGCATTGCCATCATTTTCTTCGGCGCGCTTCTCATAAACAAAATCACAGGCAACAGCGCAAAGAAATCCTATTTCATCATCGAGCTTCCCGAATACAAGGCACCGAGCCTTAGCAGAGCGTTTAAGTCCATGTGCAGCCGCGGCAAGGCATACATAGTCAAGGCGGCAACAATAATTTTGCTCTGCAACACTGTTGTTCAGCTCATGCAAAGCTTCACATGGAGCTTTCAGGCTGCCGAAACGGCAGACAGCTCAATTTTAGCTTCAATCGCAGGCCCTCTTGCCTATCTTTTCGTGCCCGTAATCGGTGTGCTCTCTTGGCAGATGGCGGCGGCGACCTTTACGGGATTTATCGCAAAAGAAAATGTTGTCGGCACTCTTGCAGTTTGCTTTGTGGGGCTTGAAAACCTTATCAACACCGAAGAGCTTGCCCTCATGGAGGGCGCAGGCGAGCAGGTTGCCTCAGTTTTCGCAATCACAAAGGCCGCCGCTCTTGCATATCTCGTTTTCAACCTCTTTTCGCCGCCTTGCTTTGCGGCAATCGGCGCAATGAGAAGCGAAATGAAGAGCACTAAATGGCTCTTGGCAGGCTTAGGGCTTCAGCTGGGCGTAGGCTACTGTGCAGGCTTTGCAATTTACCAGCTCGGCACGCTTATTGAAACAGGCGCTTTCGGCGCAGGATTTATCCCCGGACTTGCTGCCGTTCTTGCCTTTGCGGCTATACTTGCCGTGCTTTGCATCAAAGGGGATAAGAAAGGTAAAAAAGCATAATGGAAAATCTGATTATAATCGCAATAGTTGCGGCGGTTATTCTCATTGCCGCACTGTATATTTACAAAGAAAAGAAAAAAGGCAAAAAGTGCATCGGCTGTCCCTATGCAAATTCCTGCAACGGCGGCTGCAGCAGCCAAAATCAAAAGGAGAATTAAAACTAAAAGCTTGAAGTCACACGCCGACACCACACAAGGAAGTATTTGTTTCTCGATAAAAATTCCCTGTATTTTTGCCAAAAGCCTCGCAAGGCGTCAGCCTTGCTGCGTTTTGTGGCTTCAATACAAGAAATTTTACTATCTTACGAAACTGCGAAGCACTTTAAAATGAAAAT
>CASFRX010000004.1 GCA_949297075.1 uncultured Oscillospiraceae bacterium
AAGCATAAAAAGAACCCCTTTAGGGGTGGCTGAAAAAGTAATGCGGTCGGCAAACTGTTCAGCGCCCCTTTAGGGGTTTTGTCTGCAAAAAGCCCTTATAGGGCTTATTCAAGCCTCCGGCTTAGCCGGAGGTTTTGACTTTTCGAGAAGTTATTTTACGAAATTTTCTTGATTTTTATGTTTATAAATGTTACACTATATTAGTATAGTTGGAATATTTATGTATTTCCGAAATAAAAAAAGGAGAAAGGAAAATGGATATTGCAGATATTGCGACAAAAGCTTTAAAAAAGATTGCCGTAAGAAAAGGCAAAAAGTTAGCAAAAACAACTGCTGCACCCGTTCTTGAAAAGGCTCAGCCTATTCGCATGAAGAACAGGATGGATGAGTTTTTTAATGTTGGCTTTGCTTCAAGGGTTGTTATGCCCGAAAGCGTAACAGAACGCAAGCTTTTCATTGCAGGCTACAAAATGGATCATCCCGTTACCGGCGTCAATGACCCGTTGACTGTCAACGCTATGTGGATTGACTGCAAGGATTCGGGAGGAATAGTGCTGGTCAGCGCCGATATTATCGGTTTGACAGGCTACGATGTTAAAAAAATCCGTGAATCACTCGGTGATTTTACTAAGCAGACCGGCTGTAAGCTAATTAGTATCAGCTGTACTCATTCCCATGCAAGTATTGATACGGTAGGCTATTGGGGAAGACTTCTTCCGCCTAAATCCGGCATTGATAAAAAATATCAGGCTCAGCTCATGCAGGCTATAAAGGAAGTCTGCATCAAAGCTTACGAAAACCGCAAGGAGGGCAAGCTCTACATCGGCTCCGTGCGTGTGCCTGAGGCTATAGGCAAAGGCCGTGCCGCTGTTAACGACAAGCTGACGCGCTTGCGCTTTGCTCCGAACGACGGCAGCGAAGAAACCTGGTTCCTTAATTTCGGTGCTCACCCCAACACAATGGGCGGCAGCAACACAAATATCAGTGCGGACTATCCCTACTATCTGCGTGAAGCCATCAACAGGGAAAAGAAAGTTAATGTGCTGTTCAGCGTAGGCGCTATTGCTTCTGTCAACATTGCCGATTTGGCAGAGGATAGGCTCGAAAGAACAAGACTCGGCGGCGAAGCCCTTGCAAAAGCGGCTCTCGGCATAGATAATGATGAACAGCTTGATGCTGAAATCACCCTTGTCCATCAGCCCTACTATGCACCCATTGAAAACTATGTTCTTGCATTTATGTTCATTCTGGGTCTTTGCAATTCTTTAGCTTATCCAAGCAAGGAAAGCTCCTTAGGTATGGCCTTGCTGACTGAAATGAACTACATAAAGCTTGGCAAACAGAAGATTCTGACTCTCGGCGGCGAAGCTTTTGCAGAGAGTATTTACGGTGGATATTTCTCAGCTGAAGATTCAGGCACAGGCATAGGCCCTGAGGTCAATGCGACGCCTCTTGCCGAAATTGCAAAAGATCCCGACCTTATAGTTTACGGCGTTTCAAACGATATGACAGGCTATATGGTTCCAAGCAACAACGCCGTGCTTCACCCCACACAGGCTTATCTTTCAAGCGCAAGAGATAACCTCGACCGCAATCATTACCATGAAACCAACGGTCTGAGTGTGGATATTACCCATGTTATCGCAAGAGAATTTGCAGATATAATCAAAAGAACAGAACGATAAGGAGAAAGAGATGAAAAAAAGAGCATTAAAAATTATTTCTGCCCTGTTGGCGTTGGCGCTTGTTGTGGTTGCTATGCCGTTGAGCACTTTCGCAAACAATGCAGAATTTGGCGAAATTAATGTAGCTGTTTTGTCCGACCCTCACTACTTTGCACAGGAAAACATTGACGACCTTGATAAGTGCAAAGAGGTTTGCGAAAAAACCATGAGCACATCTCACCTTGCTGACGCTATCACAAGAACGGCACTCAATATGTTTGCCGCCAAGGCAAAGGCAGGGGAGCTTGATTACCTCATAATCCCCGGCGACCTTACCAAAAACGGCGACTATGTCAGCCACACTAAGCTTGCTTCTGTTTTGGAAGCCTTTGAAAAAGAAACAGGCGTTGAAGTTATTGTTATAAACGGTAACCATGATATCAATAACCACAGAGCAGAGTTTTTTAGAAACGGCAAGTTTGAAAAGGGCAACAGAATCACAACTCCCGAAGAATTTCGTGAGATATATAGAAACCTGGGCTATGACCTTGCTGTTGCCGAATTCACTCCTCCTGCAGGTGAGAAGGCGGGCGGACTTTCCTATGTTGCTCAGCTTAAAAACGGCTACCGAATAGTTGCTCTCGACGGCGGCATCTATACCTCTGATGTAACATCTGACGGCACAGACGATCAGGAAACAGCCGGCAAGTACACCGAAGCTACCTTTAATTGGGCTATTGAGCAGATTAAGGATTCCAAGGAAAAGGGTTACAGTGTTCTCGGCCTGACCCACTTCGGACTTGTACCTCACTACGGTGAAGCTCAGTTTGCAACTCTTACAGCTTTCCTTATTGAGGGCTCGGAATATGTAAGCGAGTGCTTTGCAGACGCTGGCATGCAGTATATTTTCACAGGTCATCTGCACTGTCTTGATGTTTCTGAGCATGTATCCGATAACGGCAATATTATGTATGATATTGCAACATCTTCCTCGCTTAATTATCCCAACCTCGTAAGAACAGTTAAGCTCGATAACACAGTCAGCGGCGAACTCAAGGCCGATATTAAAACTCACAGCGTTGACGAGCTTGAGCCCGTTGTTTGGAACGGTATTACATATCCTCAGCCTCTTGCCGATACAACCCTTGACCTCAACTTTACAGGCAGTGACGCCAAAGGCCTTGTTATGGATTTGGTGAGCTACTATGTTGAAGATCTCTATCTGCCTCAAATTAAGGAATACGGCAGCTTGTATAAATTTCTCTGCGAGGAATTGGAGCTGGAAAGCCTTATAGATGGTCTGTTTGACGATATGCTCGGCGGCGGCATAGGCTTTGCGGGTATCACAATCCTCGGCACTAAGAACGCTATGAGCCTTATTAAAGATCTCTGCAACCAGATTGACAGAGTCTATATTGAAAATCCGGATAAGCTCATGAGCATGATAGAAGACCTTGTTGACGATATTCTTGAAATTCAGATTTCCGATGTGCCTTGCACAAAGTATATTGAAAAATACGGCTTCGGTGATGCAAGCCGAGGCGGCAACATGAATGACCTTGCATGCAGCGTTATGGTCTATATGTATAACCCCTATGAGAGCGTTGCTGACGATGCATTTATGCTTGATGTAAGAAAAGAGCTTGAAACAGGCAATGTTTCAACAGTTCTCCTTGACGCAATTATTGAATATGTTCTTAACGATTTCCTGCTCGATGGTCTGCTTTCCGACCTTGAGCTTCACCTTTCCGCAGCTTTCCCCTTCGGCACTATCGGCTTTGGCCTTGTCGGTGCTATTGATATGATTCTTGAAGTTGTCCTCTGGGGTGATAAATCCTTCAGCAATATTATTGATACTGTTTTCGGTATTCTCGGCGGTCTCGGCGTAATTGACGCCACAAGCCTCAACGGTCTGCTGGAACACTATATGGACGAATATCTCACTCCCAGCCAGATGGAAACAGTTGACGGCGAAATCGCTTTCCTCTTTGATGGATTCTGCGTTGATGACGCTCCCGAAGATTGCGACTTAACTCTTGTTGCCAACCTCAACGGCGGCTACGAGGTTGAGGCTACTGCTGATAATCTCCGCCTGCCCTCACACATTGCCGTCACTTTCGGCGATGACAGCGCAACAACACGCAACATCAGCTGGTTCACAAAAAAGAGCGTGACGGGCAGCGATGTTCAGCTTTCTCTCACACCTACAGGCTTTGCCGAAGGCAATCCTCAGGGCGTTAAGGTTAATGCAGACACAGAGACTGTAAAGCGCACCTATCCCGGTATTGATATCGGTATTATGGGTCTGCTCAATTACGAATTTGATGTAAATCGCCACACAGCGAAAATCACAGGACTTCAGCCCGGAACAACTTACTATTACCGCATCGGCGATGCTTCAAAGGGCTATTGGAGCAAGGTAGGCACAATCACAACAGCGGATAATTCCGATTCATTCACATTCTTCCATGTCAGCGACAGCCAGGCGGGTATCGGCAAGCAGTACAGCGCATGGGCAAATGTTCTGGAAACTGCTTTTGATATGTATCCCGATTCAGCCTTCCTCATGCACACAGGCGATAATGTTGACCATGGCGACAACTTCAGACAGTGGAAATGGCTCTTTAATTCAGCCTCCGATTCACTTATGAACACCGCTTATATGTCCCTTGCAGGTAACCATGAGGCTAAGGGCGAATACGCAATTACCAATAACTTCCTTCTTCCCACTCATCCCGCACAGGATGAAATTCAGGGCGTTTACTATTCATTCGATTATAATAATGCCCACTTCATCATTCTTGACTCCAATAAAGTTGATGATGATACAGGCTTTAGCGAAGAACAGCTTGCTTGGCTCAAGGCTGATGCCAAGGCGAGCGATGCACAGTGGAAGATTGTTTCTTTCCATAAGGCAGTTTACTCAAACGGCTCACACTATGATGATGACGATGTTGTAGCAATGCGTGCTCAGCTTGCTTCTCTCATGCCTGAGCTTGGTATTGATATCGTTCTTCAGGGTCACGATCATGTATATCTGCGCACCGATGCAATGAACAGCAACCGGGTTGTTGATGTTTACGAAATGAATGTGGACAACAACGGTAAGGTTTACACCGCAAAGGTCAACCCCGACGGTACAATTTATGCTATCGACGGCTGTTCCGGCGTTAAGTATTACCAGACAAAGAACCCTGCCGATACCGATAAGCTCTTCCCCAGAGCAGAAAAAATAGTTGACGCAACATATCCCGTGTTCTCAGCTATACGCATTGAGGGCAATTCACTCTACTTCGATGCTTATGCTGTTAAGGACAACGGCGCTGAAAACATTGATTCTTTTGCAATCGTAAAGGATGCTTCCATAAACACTCCGAAATTCAACGCAAACAAGTGTCCCTTTGATAAGCTTTCCCTTGCAGCATAGTCGCAAGGCGACACCAAAAGCCTCAATGAAGCTGATTTGTTCAGGAAAGTGTAATCTGCGGATATCTCAGCATCTTTCCAATGTACAGTCGCAAGGCGAACGGCAAAGTGCCGTTCCGAATGCCTCAATGAAGTTGATTTGTTCAGGGAAGTGTAATCTGCGGATATCTTGGTACATTTCCAATTCACGAAGCTTTCAGTTTACGCATATTGTGAATTTGCAGACCGTAGGGGACGGGTTTCCCGTCCCTGTGGTGCTTTTATTACAAACGAACAGGCGATGCTCCCCCACGGAGCACCGCCTGTCAGCTTGTCGAATGACATTGTTTATGTGGCGTATTTAGTTTTAAGGTTAGCTTTGCTGCGGAAGCTCAACGGTGAATACAGAGCCTTTGCCAAGCTGGCTTTCAACCTTGATTTTGCCGCCGTGGAGGGTAACTGTGCGTTCAACTATGGACAAGCCCAGGCCGAGACCTTTCTTAGTTTTGTCCATATATGCATTCGCCTGATAGTATTTTTTGAATATGTTATCAACGGTTTCTTGCGACATACCGCAGCCTGTGTCTTCGATTTTCACAATGATTTTTTTGTTCTTTTGCTTGGCTGTAACGGTTATTGTACCTCCCTCAGGGGTGAATTTGATTGCGTTGTTGAGGAGATTAAGCCAGACCTGCGTCATCATATCTTCGTCGCCGTTAAAGCTTATTTCTTCGATATCTCCTTGAATATTGAGTCCCTTATCTCTCCATAAATTATATAACACTATTGTACAGTGGCGCAGCTGTTCATCAAGGGAGTAGGGCTTTTTATTAGCTACGATTTTTTGTGTATCAAGCTGTGAGAGCAAAATCGTGTTGCTTGCCAGCGATGTTAAACGCTCTGATTCGTCTACAATGATTTTTAAATATTGCTTTTGGGTTTCAGGCGGCAGAGTTTCATCGTCAAGCAGCAGCTGTGCAAAGCCGTTTATCGAGGCTATGGGTGTTTTAAATTCGTGAGAATAGCTGTTGACAAAGTCGTTTCGCAGCATATGAACATTTTGCAGCTCTTCGCTGAGAAGATTAATATCTGACGAAAGCCCTTTGAAAATTGTTCTACGGTTGATTTTGAGCTTGTGACCGTATTCGCCGTGGGAAAGCCGTGAAATGGCTATACATATTTTTTCAAGGTGTCTTTTAATAATACGGTACTGCAAAATTTCAAAAATAATAAGCAAAATAACAAGGGTAATTATAACTAAAGTAACGCGTATGGTGTTGTAATCTTCAATGCCTGCGAAAATGCTTGTGATGCGGTTAACAATAATCGTGGCGGAAACGCCGACGCCGACGATAATGAGCGTTTGAAGCGCAAACCAGGCGGAAATGCCGCTTCCTGCGCTGAATCCCGGCAGCGATATGGCTTTTTTCTTTCTGCTTTTTCTCATGCCTTAACCTCTGCTTTATAGCCGAAGCCTTTTATGGTTACAATTTCGATTTCTGCACAGTCGGCAAGCTTGTTTCGCAGGCGGTTGATATGGGTTTTGATTGTATCTTCAGTACATTCGGAATCCAGTCCCCAAACCTCATCCAAAAGCTGCTTTTTTGTGAAAATTTTTCCGGGGTATGACAGGAACTTGTAAAGCAAATCAAATTCCTTGCGTGAAAGGATAATAGAGTTACCATCGTAGCTTACAATGTGTTCAGCTTCGTCAATGCAGAGCTTACCAATTTTAATTTGCCTCTCCGTGGCAATTTTTGCGCGGCGCAGGAGGGCGTTTATGCGCAGCAGGAGCTCATCGTAGTTTACAGGTTTTGTTACATAGTCATCAGCTCCGAGACCGTATGCTTCACGCTTGTCCTGAAATGCTTGCTTAGCCGTCAGCAATATAACAGGCGTGTTGAAGCCCTCGCTGCGAATCCGACCTAAAAGCTCCATGCCGTCCATATTAGGCATCATAATATCGCTTATTACAAGGTCAATATGTCTTGCGTAAATAATATCCAACGCTTCAAAGCCGTCTACTGCAGTAACGACCTCAAAATAAGGTTTAAGACGAGCCATAGTCAGAAGCTGAGTGTTCTTATTATCTTCAACTAAAAGAATTACTGCCATACCATCACCTTAGTCCGTTAGAAGTATTCGGATTTATTAACTAACTGTTAATAAAATAACATATTGTTATCAAAAATGCAACGATTTTACTCGTATATTACTTAATATTTACTTTTTTGTTACAAGTACAGTGTATTCTTTGTATTAAGGAACAACAAAACATTCCTACTAATGCCTTTCTATATTTCCCTTTTTATCTGTCCTACCCCCTAAGGACAAAAGCAGAAGAAAACCGCAGCCGATACAAAGCTGCGGTTTTCTTCTGCTTTTGTTATGCTATATGTTATGAACATAATAAGTATTATTTACATAATATTTATAGCTTTTTAATTTTTGTTATGGTAGTATATAATTAAGAATGAGGTGTAAAAGGGTGATTTTTTTTGAAATACGATTTTTCGTTTTTAAGCCTTTCAGCTGTTGGCAAAGCTGCGGAAAAAGCGGCGGAGCTTTTCAGCGAGGAAATAGAAAAAAGAGCAGGCTACAAGCCTTTTGACGCAGGCGAGCCCTGCATAACGCTTGTGGCTGATGAAAGCATAGAGGATAAGGACAGCTTTTGTATATCCCTTGAGGGCAGCTGTTTAACCGTTAAAGCTCAAGGCATCAGAGGTTTAATATACGGATATTCTTATTTTCTGCGTAAATGTGTTTTTTCCGGCAGTAAAATTACTCTTATTAAAAATATATCGGGAAGCTATTCTCCCGATAAAAAAATCAGAGGACATCAATGCGGCTATCGCACCTGTCCTAATACATACGATGCTTGGGGAAAGGAGGAGTATCATCGCTTCTATCTTGATATTATGGCGTTTGGCTGTAATACCTGCGAGCATATACCCGGTGAGCCCTTTGACGAAAAAAATCCCCTGATGAAATATAAACCTATTGAGGTGGCGGCTTGGGGCAGTGAACTTGCCGATGAATTGGATTTGGATGTTTCCTGCTGGTACCCGAATGACGATAAGGAAACGGAAGAAGATGCTCTTGCAAGCCGAAAAGCAACCTTTGAGGCTATGCCTCGAATAGATGCCATATTCCCTCCCGGCGGCGACCCCGGCGAAATGGACGGCGATGCTTTTGTAAAGCGATGCATCAAAATTTCCCATGTTTTGAAGGAGGCTAAGCCAAATGCTCAGATGTGGCCTTCAGCTCAAAAGCCTCATTCAAAAATAACTTGGGCAGAAGATTTTCTGCGTGAGCTTGAAAAGCTCCCCGATGAAATTGACGGCATTGTTTACGGACCAAATCATGCTTTGCCGCTTGATGAAATGCGCCGTAAGCTGCCCATGAAATATCCAATGCGCTTTTATCCCGATATCACTCATAATGTGCGCTGTGAATATCCGGTTCATTTCGACAGGGACGATTGGCACTATGCCTTGGCTTCAGCTCTCAGCAGAGAAAGCGTTAATCCCCGTCCCACGGAATTTAGACTTCTGCACAGGCTCACAAGGCAGTATTTTATAGGCAGCGTAAGCTATTCAGAGGGCGTTAACGACGATGTCAACAAGGCTGTATGGAGCGATATGGATTATTTCGGTGAAGGTGTTTCCCTTTACGAAACTCTCTGCGATTATGCCAGATTCTTTATTTGGCAGGCAGATGCCAAGAGAATTGCAGACGGCATACTCGGCCTTGAGAAGAATTGGGAGGGCGACCCGGCGGAAAATCCCCATATTGATAGCACTCTTCAAATTTTTGAAGCAGAGCTTGAGAAGGCGCCTGAGCTTATATATAATTGGCGTTTTTTGCTCTGTCTTTTCCGTGCAAGGTGCGATGCTCTTGTGCGCCACCGCCGCCTCTTTGAGCTTGAGCTGATAGAGGATGCAAAAACACTTGTAAAGTCAGGCGACTTTACCGCCGCATATGATGCGCTTAAAACTGATTACGACAACGATTATTATAAGCTCCGTGCCTCTTTGGGTACATTGGCTGATAAGCTCTTTGAGCAAATAGGCATTCAGCTGGATGTGGAAAACTATTATGCTTCAGGTTGGGAGAGGGGAGCAACCCTTGACACCATTGATTTGCCTGTCACCGACAGAGCTTGGCTGCTTAACCGCTTTGAGGCAGCAGAGGATATGCCTTATGATGAGGCAAAGGCTTTTATTGAGCGTGTATTTAACCGCAACAGGACTGAAAAGGGCGAATATTATTTCTCCCTTGCAGAACATGGTTTCGGTGTGCTAGGAGAAAAGCAGGTAGGCGAATTTTATATTGACTATCAGGGAGACCGTCCTGAGGTCAACAACGGCGCAATCCCCATGTGTATGCTCAAAGCCTATGACCACTATAATTTTGTTTGCAGGCTTGCAGGCTTCGAGCCGGATACGGATTACAAGCTGAGAATTACATTTAAAAAGGTTAATTATCCCACTATTGACGGCTTTTATATTAAAGCCAACGGCAATGAGATTTACAGAGGACATTTCTTCGGCGGCGAAAAGGATGAGCAGTTTGAAAAAGAAATGCTCAACGAGAAATTCACCTGTGCAGTTTATGATTTGCCCGCGTCTGTTTTTGAAAACGGCTGTTTAAGGCTTGAAATAGGCGAAGACCATGTTGGAGTTATAATCCCTGAGTTTAAAATATATAAGAAATAGAATGGAGAAAAATCAATATGGAAAGAATAATTGTAAATGGAATGACCTTTACTGACTTGCAGGGCAGAGAGCGCATTTTCAACGGCGTAAATCTCTGCGACAAGGGTTGGTACGATGCCGAAAAGAAGCAGCGCTGCCATGTTTATGAGTATGATGAGAAGATGTTCCGCACCTTGGCTGAAAAAGGAATGAACATCATCCGTCTCGGTATCACTTGGGAGGCTGTTGAACCTCAGCCCGGTAAATATAATGATGAATACCTTGACGCTGTGCGCAAAATGATGGATATGTGTGAAAAATATTCCCTGTATGCCTACATTGATATGCATCAGGATTTGTATTCTCCCTTTGAAGGCGATTACGGCGACGGCGCTCCCGAATGGGCCTGTATTGCCGATGGCTATAAGTCTAAGCACGCAAAATTTGTTTGGGCAGAGGGATATTTCTGGGGCAAGGCAGTTCACGCTTGCTTTGATAATTTCTGGAACAATACAATGTATCAGGGCAAGGGCTTGCAGGATTATTTTGCCGATATGTGGGCGCATGTAGCCGAAAAGCTCGGCGACCATCCTGCGCTTTTCGGTTTTGATATGCTCAATGAGCCTTTCCCCGGCAAAGACGGAGGCAGAGTTTTCAAAAAATTGATTGCAGGGCTTATAAAAGTAACCCTCACCGATAAGAGAATAAAGAAAGGCAAGCTGATTAAGGATGCCTTGAAAATGGATATTCCTGCTGTTCTGGATCAATACAACGGCGGTATTCTTCGTGATGTTGCAAAGAGTGGAGAGGAGCTTATCGCTAAGTTTGACCGTGAACGCTATACGCCTTTTCTCAACAAGGTGGCAGGCAGAATCCGTGAAGTTACCGATAAGGGAATAATGTTTATTGATAACTGTTATTATTCAAACCTTTCCATTCCCTGCAAGGCAGGCCCCATAACCTATGGGGACAAGCTTGAAACTCAGGTATGCTTTGCGCCTCACGGCTATGATTTCATGGTTGATACCGATTTGTACAAACACGCAAGCTCCTCACGCACGGATACAATATTCGGCGAACACGCAAACACACAGAGCCGCTTAGGCGTCCCTGTGATTGTGGGTGAATGGGGCGGCTATTCGGAGGGTAACGAATGGTATCCTCATGTGCATCATCTGCTCAAATTCTTCGATGATCGCAAGTGGAGCAACACTTATTGGGCATTTCATGAAGGTATGCTCGGCGACCCTCTTATGGATGAACTCAACAGACCTTATCCGAGAGCTGTTACGGGCGAAATAAAGGCATATTGCCATGATAGAAAGGCAAACACCTTTACACTTGAATATGAGCAGAAGGCAGAGTTTGACTGCGAAACAATCGTATATCTGCCACGAGAGCCAAAGACGGTTGAATGCAGCGGCGAATATACAATCAAAGCGCTTACATACGGCGGCTATGAGCTGAGAATTAAAACAGCTCCCGGCAGGCACAGAGTAAAAGCAGAATTTTAAATTTGAAGCAGAACGGATAGCAGAATTAAGGAGTATATAAAGATGAAAAAGTTGACTGCTGTAGCAGTGGTTTTGCTGGTTTTGAGCGTAGCTGCCGCCATAGGGGTTACGGTTTGGGTTAACAATAGCAGTAAGCCTGTGGCTGAGCCGCAGGAAACAACACAGGCGACAACTGCTTCTGAGCCCAGCGGAGCAGATTCAAGCGAGCCTGTCAGCGAAAGCGGCACGGAGAAGGCTACCGTTGCGGAGGAGGCATCTCGTTTGAGCCTGAATTACGAAACAACGGCTCCGTTTAAGGCTAAAAGCAAAAAAAGAATCTTTAAAAATCAGAGCAAGCGTTTCAAACTGTATAAGACAGTGTTCGACAAAATGTTTGATGCAGAAAATGCCGATGTTTTCTTCTACGATATTACCCACGACGGGCAGGCAGATATGCTGGTAATCAGCCCTCTTGTTAATGAAAAAACAGGTAAAACCTCCGGCAAAATTTTGCAGCTGTTTACTGTAACGCAAGAAAACACGGTTACGGAAATCTTCCGTGATTACGGCGGCATAACAGCTTCAGGTCACGGATTTTCCTGCTATGTTACCGAGAGCGACGGCAAGGATTGTCTGCTAATAGTCAAGGATGAGCTTAATGACGGAATAGGAAAACTCTCATACAGTGTGTGCTATGTTTTAGAAGACGGCACTGTTGTGACTCAGGCAATGGGGCAGTATGCTACACCTGACGGCATAGATAACGAAAACGAAGAAGCTCTTGATCGATATTCAAAAGAAGCTGAAAAACTCATGGATGCGGCGCATACCGTGCTCTTTGATTACCGATATCCAAAAGCAGTATCGTCAAAGGCGGATAAGGCGTTCGGAGAATATATAAAATAATTGAGAATAATAAAAAAACTAAGGCTAAGGGATTTCAAACCCTTAGCCTTGGCTTTTTAGTTGATACTTAAATTAGTTGCGAGGCTTTCTGTCGCCCTTGCGGAAATCTTTTTTGGGGCCGGAATGTCTGGGAGCGTCAGAAATTGTGTTTTCGGGAACCATGCCCTCAATCTCAATTAAAGCATCTCTTCTGGAGAGGTTGAGTCTGCCCTGATCGTCAATTTCAAGAACCTTAACGATAACTTCATCGCCTACTGCAACAACATCTTCAACCTTTTTCGTGCGCTTTACATCAAGGCGGCTGATGTGTACAAGTCCCTCCTTGCCGGGAGCGATTTCAACAAATGCGCCGAAATCCATGATGCGGGTAACAACGCCGTTGTAGAATGAGCCGGGTTCGGGGTCGTTGGCGATTGTTTCAACAATGAAGAGAGCTCGTTTAGCGTCTTCCATATCTAATGCGCAGATGAAGATTGAACCGTCTTCCTCAACATCAACCTTACAGTTACATTCTGCACAAATCTTCTGAATAACCTTGCCCTGCTTTCCGATAACCTCGCTGATTTTATCAACGGGAATCTTTGTTGTGAGCATCTTGGGAGCATACTTGGAAAGCTCTGCTCTGGGTTCGGCAATGCACTTGAGCATTACTTCGTCGAGAATCTGGCAACGGGCTGTGTATGTCTTGTCGAGAGCCTCACGGATAATAGCAGGAGTAAGGCCGTGTACCTTGAGGTCCATCTGAATAGCTGTGATACCCTTCTTGGAGCCTGCAACTTTGAAGTCCATATCGCCGAAGAAATCTTCAAGACCCTGGATATCAACCATAGTCATGAAACGGTCGCCCTCGGTGACAAGGCCGCAGGAGATGCCTGCAACGGGAGCCTTAATGGGAACACCGGCTGCCATGAGGGAAAGGGTTGAACCGCAAACAGAAGCCTGAGAGGTTGAACCGTTTGAGGAGAGAACTTCGGAAACAAGGCGGATGCAGTAGGGAAATTCCTCAACGCTGGGGATAACGGGCAGAAGCGCCTTTTCGGCAAGTGCACCGTGGCCGATTTCACGGCGGCCGGGACCTCTTGAGGGTCTTGTTTCACCAACGGAATATGAGGGGAAGTTGTAGTGGTGCATATAGCGCTTTGTTGTTTCGTTGTCAATGCCGTCGAGGAGCTGAGCGTCGCTCATGGGACCGAGGGTTGTTACAGTGAGAACCTGGGTCTGACCGCGTGTGAACATACCTGTGCCGTGAGCTCTGTCAAGCAGGTCAATTTCTGCTGCAAGGGGACGGACATCGTTAATGCCTCTGCCGTCAACACGCTTGTTGTCGTCAAGAAGCCAGCGGCGGACAACATATTTCTGTGTTTTATAAAGGCAATCGTCGATTTTTGCGATTTCTTCGGGATAAACTTCATCAAACTTGGCATGAACGGCTTCGTAGATGGGTTTGAGCCTTTCGTCTCGGATGCGTTTATCGTCTGTGTCAAGAGCTGCACGGATATCCTCAATGGCAAAATCCTTGATAGCTTCGTACATTTCCGGAGCAGGATCGTTTGAGGGGAACTCAATCTTCTCTTTGCCGCATTCAGCCTTGATGGAGTTGATAAATTCAACAATTTTCTGGTTTTCTGCGTGTGCAAACATAATGCCGTTGTACATCTCATCGTTTGTAACTTCGTTTGCACAAGCTTCAATCATGGCAACGAGGTCAGCTGTTGAAGCGACTGTAACATACATATCGCTCTTTTCTTTCTGCTCCGCCGTGGGGTTGATGATGTATTCGCCGTCAATCATGCCGACAACAACGCCGGAAATGGGGCCTTCCCACGGAATTTCGGAAATAGAGATTGCAATGGAAACGCCGAGCATAGCTGTGATTTCAGGTGAGCAATCGGGGTCAACAGACATAACTGTTGCAACAACGCCGACATCGTTTCTCATATCCTTGGGGAAGAGAGGACGAATGGGGCGGTCGATAACACGGGAAGCAAGAGTTGCCTTCTCGCTTGCTTTGCCCTCACGGCGCTGGAATGAGCCGGGGATACGGCCTACGGAGTAAAGCTTCTCTTCAAAGTCAACAGAGAGGGGGAAGAAATCAACTCCCTCACGGGGTTTAGCTGCCATGGTTGCGGTGCAAAGCACATTTGTTTCGCCGTAACGAACCATACATGCGCCGCCTGCAAGCTCTGCCATCTTGCCGATTTCTACAACAAAGGGACGGCCTGCAATTTCAGTTTTAAAAGTTTTGAATGTGTCAAAATTTCTTAAAGTCATCATTTTGGTTTACCTCTTTCTTTCAAATTTTTATATTTTCCGGAAAGCGGCTCTGACTTTTACTTTTAGCAATAAATAAAACATTTGAATAGCCTAACTCAAACGCTTTATTTACCGCTAAAGTGGCCGGCAGCTTTCCGGTTATTAACGGTTTAAAGCGGAACAAAAAAATTCTCTTTTCAAAATTGCAGGGCGGCAACCGAGGTGGAAGCCGCCCTTGCGGGTAAACGATTTTTATTTACGAAGGCCGAGTCTTGCAACGATAGAACGGTAACGCTCAATGTCTACCTTCTGAAGATATGCAAGAAGGTTGCGTCTGTGACCGACCATCTTGAGAAGGCCACGGCGTGAGTGATGATCCTTGTGGTGCTCTTTAAGGTGAGCAGTAAGGTCATTGATTCTCTTTGTGAGTACAGCAATCTGTACTTCGGGAGAACCTGTGTCGCCCTCGTGAATAGCGTATTCGGCGATGATTGCCTGCTTTTCTGCGTTTGTCATTTGTTTTCACCTCATTATTATTATTTGTTCACAGCCCCAGTCAAGGGTAGGTGCTTACCTCGTTGAGGTTTAGTCCCTGAACCGAGAGGGGGAACGTACAAAGGGATTATAACACATCTTTTTCAATCTGTAAAGAGATTTTTTTCAGTTTGTGTTATTTTGTCCTTTTTGTTTAATTTTATTCTTAGGTTTAGCCGTGATATTCAGTGGTCAAGCCCTGCTCATCGTAGAGGAAAACAGCTTCAAGCATGATGTTTATACCTGTTTCGATGGATTTGAGGTCAATGTTGTCGCCGGTGTCAAGCCTTGTGTGGTAGTATCTTGCAGGCGCAGGGTCCATAGCGGCAAGAGTTGCGCCGGCAAAGCCTGCCTTGCAAACTGCTGCTGCATCGGAAGCACCGAGGAAGATTGATTTAAAGGGAAGATCCATGCCTGCATTGAGAGCGGCCTGCTTGAGAAGCGCACAAACACGCTCGTCTGACTTTACGGTGAAGGTCATATCACGGCTGTAGATAGCATAGAAATCGAAATCACGCAGAGTATCAACACCGATGAAAACGGTTTCCATATCTTCAAGCTCTTTTTTGTGCTGCTTTGCAAAAGCCTTTGCGCCTCTGAGGCCTGCTTCTTCAGCACCTGTGAGAAGTGCCCAGACTTCAACATCTTCAAAGCGAAGGTCGTTGTCTTTGAGATATTTGAGTACAGCCATGGAAGCGACTGCGCCTGTGAGATTGTCGTTTGCGCCCTCGACAGGTTTTTTGTAGTTGAGGAAAAAGATTGCAAAAGCGTAAAGAATACACCATACAAGGAGAACCCACTTCATAATATCCATGAAGAGATTGTCGGGGCTGCCTGCAACAAGGGCATAAATCTGCGCAGCAAGTGCGATAACGATACCGACAACTGCGCCGCCGATTACGAAAGTAACAAGAGGAGGGCCGCCGAGATATGTATAGCGCCATTCGTAGGAGGAGTCGCTGTGGCCTGAAACGATAATGCGCTTTTTAGCTGTACCTTTTGCGTTGTATTTTGCAACAACATTGCGTGAGGTTCGTTTGGGGAAGAAGGGGTCAAGGGTTTCGCCGTAGAACAAAAACTCTGTTACAATAAAGAACAGGCAGATTATGCTGAGAACGAGCGAAACAACGGGAATGTTGAGTGCAAAGAAAAGAATGTTTGCAATTATCATGATAATTGCACAAAGGGGAACCCAACCGAGGAATGCTTTGGGGTGCAGGTCGAAAGGCTCGATTGAAACGCTGTCTGCGTATTTTTCAAGCTCTTTTGCAAATCTTTCCTGTGCGATTTTTTCGTTTTCTTCGCCTGTGGGACGAGGGCCGATGTTTTTGCAAACATCTTTGATTTGCCTTGCTGTGTAGTTTGCGTATTCACGCAGCTTCGGCTTGTAATTTTGGATACTTTCTGATGCTTTCAAATGATATCTCCCTTTCTGTAACAAAACTTAAAAATTATTATAGCAAATTCTGCGAACAATGCAAGGGTGAAACTATAAAATTCGTATATTATTTTATTGTCTTGAAAAAATCAAAAACATATGATAATATTAGTTATAATCAAAATTCAAGGTGGAGAATTATACATGAAAAAATTTCTTTCTCTCATTTTGGCGGTTTGTCTGCTTGCTGTTTCACTTTGCGCTTGCAAAAGCGAGGAGGAAAAGCGAATAGACGAATATAACAAGCTTCCTCCCATCAAATTCGGCGTTTCTGTGGGCAAAGTGCCGCAGGAAGAGGTTATAGGCGAGCTATCTTCAAGAATGGCCGCAAAGGGCTATAGAATTGAGTATGTGGAGTTTAAAAATGCTGCTTCGGCCAATGAGGCTCTTGCTTCAGGTGATATTGATATCAGCCTTATTTGTGAAAAGCAGGAATTTGATGAATACGAAAAGACAAATCCCGATGTTCTTTTGAATCTCGGCGCTGTTTATTATTTCCCTTACGGAATATTCCTTTGCAACTTTGAAAAAGAAGAAAACATTACCGATGGCGCAACTATCGGTATTCCGGAGGACAAAGAGGGAATGGGACGGGCACTTATGCTTCTTGAAGCCGAGGGATATATTACCCTCAAGGAAGGCGCAGGCCTTGATGCAACCCTTGAAGATATCGAAAAGAACGAGCGAGGCTTCAAGTTCGTTACAGAGAGCGCTGACACCATAGCTGAAAACATTGTAAGCGGCGGCAAGGATATTGTTGTTATGTCCTCAAAAAATGCAGTAGACGCAGGATATTCTTTCAACAAAACAGCAATCGGCGCAGAAGAAATGGACTGCGAGGGCGCAAAGGTTCATTCTACCCTGCTCTTAATCAAGCGTGAATCTATCAGCAGCGAAAAATATAAGGCAGTAAGCAAGCTCTATTTCAGCCCCTTGATGTATGATATGATAGAGTCATATGTGGGTGGTTTAATTATTCCGTCCTTTAATGCGGCGGATTATATGAATAAGCGATAATGAAAATGATGAATAATGCAAAAACTGCCGTTGCCATGAGCGGCGGCGTAGATAGCTGCGTTGCGGCAATGCTTGCAACGGCAGGAGGCAGACCTGCACTCGGTATAACAATGGCAGTGCATCCCGATGCACCTGAGCAAGACAGCATTGATGCCGCCGCGGCAGCTGAAAAACTGGGCTTTCCCCATATTACCGTTGATTTACAAAAAGAATTTCACGATACGGTTATGCGGTATTTTTCCGAAAGCTATATGGCAGGCGAAACTCCCAACCCTTGCGTATACTGCAATAAGGTTATAAAATTCGGTTTGCTTTTTGACAAAGCGGCAGAGCATGGCTGTCAAAATATTGCAACGGGACACTATGCAAAAGTGAATAAAACGGATCCCTCGGGGAGAATATTGCTCGAAAGGGCGGCATATAAAGAAAAAGACCAAACTTATGTGCTGTGGCAGCTTTCTCAGGAGCAGCTTTTGAGAGCTGAATTTCCTCTCGGCGGATATGATAAGCCTCAGGTGCGTGAAATAGCGGAAGAAAACGGCTTTACCGTATCTTCAAAGCCTGACAGCCAGGATATTTGCTTTGTTCCTAAGGGCTCATACCGCAGTTTTATTGAAAACTTTACGGGAAAGACATTCCCTGAGGGCGAGTTTGTGGGAACTGACGGCAAGCTGTGGGGCAAACACAAAGGTATTATCGGATACACGGTGGGTCAGCGAAAGGGTCTTGGCATCAGTGCGCCGGCGCCTTTGTTTGTTGTTCGCAAAAGTGTTGAAGAAAACAGGGTGTATTTGGGCTCAAATGATGAGCTGTTTTCCCGTCGTGTAGAAGCAAAAGATGTCAATTTAATCGCAGTGCCTGAAATCAGCGGCTCACTGCATGTCACGGCTAAAACCAGATATAGCCAGAAAGAAGCCGCCGCAACCCTTTTCCAAACAGGCGAAAGCACGGCCGTGCTTGAGTTTGACGAGGCTCAAAGGGCTGTTACACCGGGTCAGTCCGTGGTGTTTTACAGCGGAGATACGGTTGTAGGCGGCGGAATAATAACATGAGAAAGGTTGGTATTTGTTATGAATAACTGTGCCGTAATTCTTGCGGCAGGCGAGGGCACCCGTATGAAATCATCGAGTCCTAAGGTGTTGGCTCAGGTGCTTTTTACTCCCATGATTGATTGGGTCTATTCGGCTGTAAAGGAGGCGGGCATTGACGATATCTGTGCCGTAACCGGTCATCTGAGTGAAGTGGTTTGCGCTCATCTTGCAGGAAGATGTGAAACAGTTTTGCAGGCTCAGCGCTTGGGTACAGGTCATGCCGTTGCGCAGGCAAAGGATTTTATAGCTGCTCACAGCGGCGGCAATGTTTTGATTTTAAACGGAGATGCACCGCTGATTGATAAAAAAACAATAGAAGACGCCTTGACCTTTCATGTTGGCAACGGAAACTCCGCTACGGTTATTTCAGCCCGTGTGCCGGAGCCTACAGGCTACGGCAGAATGGTGCGCTCAGCGGAAGGCTCCTTGGAGCGCATAGTTGAGCAGAGAGACGCAACGGAAGAAGAAAAGCTGATTAATGAGGTTAATTCGGGCGCTTATTGGTTTAAGTGCGACGATTTGCTTGGCGCTCTTGATGATATTGAAAGCATGGGCAGGGAGAAAAAAGAAATTTACCTGACCGATGCTATCGAGATTTTGATCAATCAATTTGAAAAGGCGGACGCTTATCCTGCTGAAACGGCTGATGTTATTCTCGGCGCAAATGACCGTTGGCAGTTAATGGAGCTTAACGAAATTGCGAGAAAGCGAATTTTAAAGAGGCACATGGTCAACGGAGTTAATATTCCCTGTATTGACGGCGTGATTATAGCTCCCGATGTCGAGATAGGAGCCGATACCTCTGTTTTACCCGGCACAATAATTGTCGGTAAAACTAAAATCGGAAGCTTTTGCACAATAGGTCCCAACAGCAGGTTAGAGGACTGCGTTGTAGGGGACAGCACGGTTATCAATTCGTGTCAGTGTGAAAAAAGCACTGTGGGCAGTAAGGTGTCCTTAGGTCCGTTTTCTCATCTCAGACCCAATACCGTTATTAAAGACGGTGTTCGTGCAGGCAATTTTGTTGAGGTTAAAAATTCGGTTGTCGGCGAAAAAACAAGCATCAGCCATCTGACCTATATCGGAGACAGCGATGTGGGCAGGGGCGTTAATATCGGCTGTGGCTGCGCTACGGCGAATTATGACGGCAAAAACAAATTCCGCACAACAATCGGCAACAATGTATTTGTGGGCTGCCACACTTGCATGGTTTCCCCCGTTAACTTAGGCGATTATTCCTACACGGCCGCAGGCTCGGTTATAACTGAGGATGTGCCGTCGGGAACTATGGCAATAGCTCGTTCAAGGCAAACAATCAAAAGAAAGGTAAGGAAGTACAATGAAGACTAAAAAAATTGTTGCACTGCTTATGGCGGCTGTGATGCTTTTCACTTTTGCCGCTTGCGGCGGGAAAGGCGGGAAGCTCACCGCAACCCTCAACGAGATTTATGAGGACGGCGGACTTAAGAGCTATTATGTTGAAAACCCCGATTCTTTTATGAGAGCGGCTCAAAACGACCTGTTGATGTCCGAGGCAGATGCACAGGATTTCCTCAATAATTCCGATAAATGGGTGATTTACGCCCTGAATGTTGAGATTAAAAATCAGACCGAAAAGGCCTATACATTTGTAGGCTTTGAAGCTGAAAATGCACAGTCAGACGGCTTTTATTTTAGCAACTGTCCGGTGAATGCAGAGCTTTCACTTCCCTCAAGCGAAGAAACCGAAATTTATCCGGCAACCGTAGTTGTAAATTCGGAAAAGATTGATGCAGTAAAGCTGCATACACTTGTTTCGGCTCTTGAAATAAAGGTTCTATGCTATCCTACTCCTGCCGACGATAACGAAGAGGTACCCGAAAGCAAATATGAAAAGCTTAAGGTTGAAAATAACATAGAAGCACCTCAGGCTGACGGTAATGAAAAAGAAGAGCTTTATGCAAAGCGCAGTACTGTTGAAGACGGCTCTTCTTTCCTCGATATTTACAGAGGTAATCAGGTCGCTTTTGTAAATCAGGCCGAGCAGTACGGCATGGATAGCGAAACAGCGGCAAAGGCTTTGGCAAAAGACGGCGGCTGGAAATGTTATATCCTCTATATTACTTTGGAAAGCAAGGCGGATGAAGATATTACCGTTTATACCGTGGACTATGCTGAAAGCGGCAAAAACGGCGTTTGGGTAAACAAGGTTTCTCAGTACGGTGAGTTCAGCCTTGCTCCCGGCGGTAAAGATGAATTGCCTGTTGAAATCCTTGTGGATACAGCGGCTCTCGGCGGAAAAACCATTGAGCAGGTTGTTTCTCAGATGAATATTCAGCTCATATACGCAAAGGGTGCTTTGACGGACGCTCAGGGCAACGAAAGCGTAAACTTGAGGAAAACTGTTGATGTAAAATAATTCTGTAAAGTATAAAGGCAATGCGGAAATTTTCATTTCGCATTGCTTTTTTTATGCTTTATTCGGAAAAATTATCGAATAATGTAAATTGTATGATTGTTTTTATTATAAAGTATAGACATTATAATGTTTTTCGTGTTATAATTCATGCGTATGCTTTTGCGGAGCTGTAATATTTCATTCAGTTTCGCAACTTCAACACTCTACGAAAAGGAGGAAAATAAAATGCTCAAAAAAATCAGCAAATTCCCTTTCAAAGGCACTCCGGAACAGGAGGCGCAGCTTAAAGCTCTTATTGAAGAAAATAAGCACGATTCCAGTATGCTTATGCACGTTATGCAGCAGGCGCAGCTAATCTACGGTTATCTTCCCTTTGAGGTTCAGGTAATGATTGCAGAGGGTATGGATATTCCGCTTGAAAAGGTCTACGGCGTTTCCACCTTCTACGCTCAGTTCTCCCTCTCTCCAAAGGGCAAGTACAACATTTCTGTTTGCCTGGGCACAGCCTGCTATGTTAAGGGCGCTCAGTCCATCCTTGATGAAATTGCAAAGCAGCTCGGCATCTCGGCAGGTGAATGTACTGAAGACGGTGTGTTTTCGCTTGAAGCAAGCCGCTGCATTGGCGCTTGCGGTCTCGCTCCCGTTATGAACATTAACGACGAAGTTTACGGCAAGCTCACACCCGACCAGGTTGCAGGCATACTTGCAAAATATAAAGAAGCTTAAAATTATGCGTGAGTTATCGCTGAATATTCTCGATATTGCTCAAAATTCGATTTCGGCAGGCGCTTCGCTTATTGAAATTGAGGTGTCGGAGGATACTGTCAAAAAAACGCTCCTCATCGGTATTTATGACGACGGATGCGGTATGACGCAGGAACAGGTCACAAATGTTCTCGACCCCTTCTACACAACACGCACTACCCGTAAGGTGGGTATGGGGGTTCCGCTTTTTAAGCTCGCAGCCGAGCAGACAGGCGGCGGCCTCAAAATCGAGAGCGAAAAGGGAAAAGGCACCCGTGTGCAGGCTCTTTTTAAAACAGACAGCATAGATTTTACGCCTTTAGGCGATGTAGCTTCTACCCTTGTGGTGTTAATTACCATGAACACAGACAGAGACTTCATCTACACACGCAGCAGGAACGGCGAAAGCTTTGTTCTTTCCACTGCCGAAATGAAAGCGATACTCGGCGAAGTTCCATTGAACGAGCCGGAGGTAGCTCAATGGATGAAAGATTATATCAATGAACAAACCAACATTTTACTCGGAGGTGTTAATAAATGAAATCACTTGCAGAACTTCAGGCAATTAAAGAGCGTACCCTTAAAAGCATGACATCAAGAAGCGACAGCGAGGATAACACACGAATCGTTGTAGGCATGGCTACCTGCGGTATAGCAGCAGGCGCCCGTCCCGTGCTCAACGCTTTCACAGAAGAGATTGCCCGCCGCAATCTCAAGGGTGTTACGGTTTCTCAAACAGGCTGTATCGGTATGTGCCAGTACGAGCCCATTGTTGAGGTTTTCGTACCCGGAAAAGAAAAAGTTACTTATGTTCAGGTATCTCCTGAAAAGGCAGCGAAGATTGTTGCTGACCATATTGTCAACGGCAATGTAGTTGCAGAATACACAGTAGGCTCTATTGCTAAATAAACAAGAAAATTACAAGGAGGAAACACACTATGTATCGTTCCCATGTTCTTGTCTGCGGCGGTACGGGCTGTACTTCATCTCATAGCCATGAGATTATCGAAAAGCTCGAAAGCGAAATTGCAGCAAGAGGACTTCAGGACGAAATCAAAGTTATCAAAACAGGTTGTTTTGGTCTTTGCGCCCTCGGCCCGATTATGATAGTTTACCCCGAAGGCTGCTTCTACAGCGAAGTTACTGTAGAAGATGTGCCCGAAATCGTTGAAGAGCATTTGCTCAAAGGCCGTATGGTCACAAGACTTCTCTACGATGAAACTGTTCAGGCAGACGAAATTAAGTCACTTGAGCAGACCAAGTTCTACGCTAAGCAGAAGAGAGTAACTCTTCGCAACTGCGGCGTTATCGACCCCGAAAATATTGATGAATATATTGCTCACGACGGCTATCAGGCTCTTGAAAAATGCCTTAACAGAATGACCCCCGATGAGGTTATCAATGTTGTTAAGGACAGCGGCCTGAGAGGCAGAGGCGGCGGCGGTTTCCCCACCGGCCTTAAGTGGAGCTTTGCGGCAAAAAATTCCGCAGACCAGAAGTATGTTGTATGTAATGCTGACGAGGGCGACCCCGGTGCATTTATGGATCGTTCTATTCTCGAGGGCGACCCCCACTGTATTATTGAAGCTATGGCAATCTGCGGCTATGCAATCGGCGCAAGCGAGGGCTATGTTTATGTCCGTGCCGAGTACCCCATTGCTGTTAAGCGTTTGCAGATAGCTATCGACCAGGCTAAGGAATACGGCCTTCTCGGCGAAAATATTTTCGATTCAGGCTTTAATTTCGACCTTCATATCCGCCTTGGTGCAGGCGCATTCGTTTGCGGTGAGGAAACAGCTCTCATGACCTCTATTGAGGGTAACCGCGGTGAGCCTCGTCCCCGTCCTCCCTTCCCGGCTGTTAAGGGTCTGTTCGGTAAGCCCACAAATAACAACAATGTTGAAACATACGCCAACATTCCTCAGATTATTCTCAAGGGTGCAGAGTGGTTTGCATCAATGGGCACAGAGAAATCAACAGGTACTAAGGTTTTTGCTCTCGGCGGTAAAATCAGAAACACAGGACTTGTTGAGGTTCCCATGGGAACAACTCTCCGTGAGGTTATTGAGGATATCGGCGGCGGTATTCCCAACGGCAAGAAATTCAAGGCAGCTCAGACAGGCGGTCCCTCCGGCGGCTGTATTCCTGCTGACCTTATGGACACTGCAATCGACTTTGATAACCTGACAGCAATCGGCTGTATGATGGGTTCAGGCGGTCTCATCGTTATGGACGAAGACAACTGTATGGTTGATATTGCTAAGTTCTTCCTTGAATTTACGGTTGACGAGTCCTGCGGTAAGTGCTCACCCTGCCGTATCGGCACAAAGCGCATGATGGAAATGCTCGAAAAAATTACAGAGGGCAAGGCTACTCTTGAAGACCTTGATAAGCTTGAAGAGCTTGCGCTCTATGTTAAGCAGAATTCACTCTGCGGCCTTGGTCAGACTGCTCCCAACCCTGTTCTTGCAACGCTCAAGTTCTTCAGACACGAGTATGAAGCTCATGTTGTTGATAAGAAATGTCCCGCAGGCGTATGTAAGGCTCTGCTCAACTATAAGATTAAAGAAGATATGTGTAAGGGTTGTACCCTCTGTGCAAGAAAGTGCCCCGTCGGCGCTATCAGCGGTACAGTTAAGAATCCTCACAAAATTGATACTGCAAAGTGCATTAAGTGCGGCGCATGTATGGAATCTTGTAAGTTTAAGGCTATTATTAAAGAATAACGAAAGGAGTGTGCCACACAATGGAAATGGTCAATATAAAAATAAACGGCATGCCCTTGAGTGTGCCTAACGGTATAACAATCCTTGAAGCTGCCCGTTATGCAGGCATTGAGATTCCCACTCTCTGCTACCTCAAGGATATTAACGAAATCGGCGCTTGCCGTATTTGTATGGTCGAGGTTAAGGGGGCAAGAAGCCTTGTAACCGCTTGCGTATACCCTGTAAACGAGGGTATGGAAGTTTTCACCAACACAGAAAAGGTTAGAAAATCCCGCAAGATGACTCTTGAGCTCATCCTCTCAACTCACAGAAAGGATTGTCTTTCCTGCATCCGCTCCGGTAACTGCGAGCTTCAGAAGCTTTGCAAGGAGTTCGGTGTTGATAATGAGCACGCATTTGACGGCGAAATGCCCGAGTTTGAGTTTGACGATTCCGCAGCTCATATGGTAAGAGATAATAGCAAATGTATTCTCTGCCGCCGCTGTGTTGCAGCCTGCAACCAGCAGAAAGTCAGCGTAATCGGTGCAAACGCCCGCGGCTTTGATACACATATCAGCTCTGCTTTCGATAAGGACCTTGCGGATGTTTCATGTATCTCCTGCGGTCAGTGTATTGTTAACTGCCCCACAGGTGCTATCTACGAAAAGGATGATACCAAGGCAGTATTTGAAGCTATTAACGACCCCGAGAAGTTTGTTATTGTTAACACAGCTCCCTCAATCCGTGTAACACTCGGCGAATGTTTCGGCAGGAGCATAGGTGAAAATGTTCAGGGCAAGATGGTTGCGGCTCTTCGCAGACTCGGTTTTGATAAGGTATTTGATACCGATTTTGCCGCTGACCTTACAATTATGGAAGAAGCTTACGAGTTGCTTGACCGTATTAAGAACGGCGGAACTCTTCCCATGATTACTTCTTGCTCACCCGGATGGATTAAGTATTGCGAGCATTACTATCCCGATTATCTCAACCACCTTTCAACCTGTAAATCACCTCAGCAGATGTTCGGTGCAATTACCAAGACATGGTATGCTCAGAAGATGGGCATTGACCCAAAAGATATAGTAGTTGTTGGCATTATGCCCTGTACAGCTAAGAAGTTTGAAACCAAGCGTGACCATCAGGCGGCTTCAGGTTATCCGGATGTTGACTATGCTCTCACAACCCGTGAACTTGCACGCATGATTGACACAGCAGGTATTTACTTCAACCATCTCCCCGATGAAGAATTTGATAATCCTCTCGGTGAGGCAACAGGTGCGGCTGTTATTTTCGGCACAACAGGCGGCGTTATGGAAGCAGCTCTCAGAACAGCTGTTGAAGCTCTTGCAGGCGAAGAGCTTGAAAGCGTTGACTTCACAGAGGTCAGAGGCCAGGGCATTAAGGAAGCAACCTATTCCGTTGCAGGCCTTGATGTTAAGGTTGCAGTTGCCAGCGGCGCTGCAGCAGCACACGAGATTATGGAAAAGGTCAAGAACGGCACAGCCGATTATCAGTTCATTGAAATCATGGGCTGTCCCGGCGGCTGCGTAAACGGCGGCGGTCAGCCTATCCAGCCTGCTGTTGTTCACAACTTTGTTGACCTCAAGGGAAGGCGCGCAGCAGCTCTTTATGAAGCTGATAAGAATTTGCCAAAGCGTAAATCACACGAGAGCGAGGCTATTAAGCGTGTCTATGCCGAGTTCCTCGGTGAGCCCAACAGCCATAAGGCTCATGAGGTTCTCCACACAAGCTATGTCAAGAGACCTAAGTATAAATAAATCTTAAAAAGTTAAGGGATAAGGGTTTAGCTTTAAATCCTTATCCCTTTTTTATGCCAACAAAAAAGCGAAGCTGTTACGCTTCGCTTTAAATGTTTGTTTAACGGTTTTATACAAGGTAAGACAGTCTGACCGCTGCCTGAACTCTTGAAATAGCCTTTGTGGGAAGATTTGCGCCGTATTTAACGGTGAAGTTGCTTTGCTTTCCGTCATAATTGTCGGTGAATTTGCCTGCCTTGATAACCGCCCAATAGAAATCATTGTATGAAACTTCTGCTTTGGGATTGAAATTACCGTTTCTGTCGGCTCTCAATATTCCGTTATCGCAAGCCCATGCGATAGCAGGATATGTCTTGCTGTCGCTCTTGACATCGGCAAATTCGGTTTTTGATGTAACCTTAGGTTTGTCGGCAATAGTATAGAGAGCCTGAGCGAGAACAGCTTTCGTCAAAGCACCATTGGGGCTGAAGGCTGTTTTTGAAGTGCCGCTCATGATTCCTCTTTCGTACATCTTTTCGACTGCCTTGTAGTTAGCGTCAGTTGTAGATATATCAGTGTAGGGGAAGCTCTTGTTGGGAAGAATATCGAGAATTTTGTCGGCAATAAATCTGTGACCTGCAGGTGTGGGGTGAGTCTCATCATAGATAGCGCCGTTTGTGTCAACATAAGTGTAGCCGTATTTTTTTGCGCCGTCACGCATAACCTTGTTTGCAACTTCAAGGATTGCGGTCATGTAGTTGTTTTTGAGAAGCTCGTTTTCCTTAAGAGCGGCATCTTTTTCGTTCTTAACGGTTACATCCGACATGTTCAGAACAAGGAGAGTAACATCGGGGTTGAGCTTATAGATGTTCTCAATAATGGGTCCCCAGTTGTCGTTAATTGCCTGGATGCCCTTTGCCAATGCTGCAGGCAGTTTAACCGAGAGAGCGGGGATAGCCTTTGCCTTGTTTGCAAATTCAATAAGGTCGTCTAACGAATCGTTGTTGGGGTCATCGTCTTCCTCGGCATCTCTTAAAGATTTGACGAGGGAAGCGAAAGCGCCGTCCTTTGCATATTCATCGGCAACAACCCATTTGAGGCTTGTAACGAAGTCGTTACCGCAGATGCCGATTGTGATAAGGTCGGCAGTTGCGATTTCCTTGCGCATATCGTAGCGCTTTACTGCAAACTGCTCAGCGGTCATAGTATGCATATTGTGGAACATGTACTTATCTGTAGGAGCAGTATCGTCAACCATGTAGCGAAGCTCGGTTGTGCGGAAGCCGGGGCAAGCAAGGGGAACAAGCTTAGCACCCAATGCGTCAGCAACTAAGCTGGCATAGCTGAACTTAACTCGCTTAAATTCGCTCTTTACGGATTTGTCGTCCTGGTGACCGCTTGCAATGCTGTCGCCGAGAAGGACATACTTACGATATGTACCATAGTCTTTTTTTGCTGCCGGTGCAGCAACTGCACAGGGAGCGAAGATGCTGATAACCAGCGTAAGAACTAACAGCACTGCGGCAGATTTTTTGAAAATCTTTTTCATATCAATTTCCTCCTTAATTGAAATACCCTAATCATTATATAATATATGAGCTTTTTCGTCAAGTGCAAAATGCACAAAAAGGAATTTGGCTATTTTGTCCTAAGCCCCTTAGGGTAGTGATTTTTGGCTCTGCCGTTTGAAACTTTTGCACCGCCTACGGTACAGCCGTCAACAAGCACAGCTGCCCAGCCGTTAGGGCAAGCTGCACATATTTCTTCCCCGTGGAGGTATTTTTTCAATGCTTCGCTATCAGCCGTAAGCTCAATTTTTCGCTTGAAAAGCTCACCCATAGCCATAAAAAACTGATGATGGGGGAGTACATAATTTTTCTTGATTTCGCCGATTGTAACTCCGCAGGCAAAGGCTGTGCCCTTGCTGATTTCAAAATCGGGGGTGAAATAGATGGGATTGCCGTTATACATCAGCACATTTTCTCTGTTGTAATCGGTCAATGTATCATCAAGAAAATCGAAAACAGCTTTGTCGGTTCTTTCTGCCTTTGCTTTTGATTGGGTAAAAGAATATACTTCGTTTGTATTGTGAAGCACAGCCATAAACTGACCTTCGCCTTTGGCTTTATGGGGATAAAATCGTCTTGTGAGGTTTAAGTTTTCGCAAGTACAGCCATCAAAGCTAATACCCGGCGAAGTGTATTCCTGCACGGCTTTTTTTACGGGCAAAAGCTCAAATTCAGGGTGGAGAGAAAGAAAATGGTCGATAACCATTTCGTTTTCTTCAAGGGAAAAGGTGCAGGTTGCGTAAATAATATATCCGCCGTCTTTCAGGCACTGAGCCGCATTTTCCAATATATTTTTTTGCCTTTCGGCGCACATTTTAACATTTTCTTCGCTCCACTCGTCAATGGCAATTTCTTCCTTGCGGAACATTCCTTCGCCGGAGCAGGGAGCGTCAACCATAATCAGGTCGAAGTTTTTTGGGAAAGTTTTGGCAAGTTTTTTTGTGTCCATGCAGGTGATGACTGCGTTTTTGAGCCCCAAACGCTCTATATTGCCTGTGAGAATTTTACAGCGAGCGGGAATTATCTCGTTAGAAACAAGTATACCCTTTTCGCCGAGCTTATTTTTCAGCTGTGTGCTTTTCCCTCCGGGAGCGGCGCACATATCCAGCACACACCAGTTGGGTTCAATGTCAATACACTCGACAGGCGCCATGGCACCCGGCTCCTGAACATATATCATACCTGCGTGGTGATAAGGGTGATTGCCGATTTTATCGCAGCTTAAATAATATCCGTTTTCCACATATGGTATTTTTTCGCTGCCGAAAAGATTGATTTTTTCAAAATTCTTTAGGCTGATTTTGTCTGTGTTTACCCTGAAAGCACGCACAGGGGGCTGAGAAAGGGCGTTTTCGTATTGCTCAAACTCTTCTCCCAACAGAGCTTCCATCCGCATTTTGAAATTTTGCGGCAGCTTTTTCATATTTCATCACTCATTTCAGCTTGCAGCATACACATTGCTGTTGCGGTTATTGCGGCGGTCTCTGCTCTCAGGATTCTTGCGCCCAGAGATATGGCCTTGCCGCCTGCTTGAATAGCTTCGTCAACCTCTGCTTCTTCAAAACCGCCTTCAGGGCCGATAATTATACCTACCCTCATATCCTTTTTTATAAGGCTGAGAGCTGATTTTGTTGCCGACATTCCGTCTTTGTTTTCATAAGGAATTAGGAATAAATCAAGCTCTTTGGCTTGGAACATTAGCTGTTTATAGCTTATGATTTCACCGATTTCGGGCACTATGTTGCGTTTGCTCTGCTTTGCGGCGCTTTCGGCTATTGCTTGCCAACGCTCACGCTTGGATTTTTTCTTTTTGCCGTCAAGCTTAACCACCGAGCGGTGCATTTCAACCGCTGTAATTTTGCTTGCGCCAAGCTCTACTGCTTTTTGAATGATAAGCTCCATTTTGTCGCCCTTAGGCAAGCCTTGATAAAGCTCAATCTTTATGGGCAGCTCTGTTGAGCGGTAGTTTTCCTGCTCAATTTTTACGGTGGCGGTGTCGCCATTAAAGCTCTCAACTTTGCAAAGGTGACTGTTGCCGTTATCGCTTACAAGCAGGCTTTCGCCTATTTTCATGCGCAATACATTTTTAATGTGGTTAAAATCCGAGCCGCTGATATAGTAGTATTCGCCGCTGCGGCTGTTTTCTTCAGCAAAAAAATTGAACATAGTCTATTTACTCTCTTATATTTTAAACTTATTAATCAGGCTGTTTGTGCGCTTAAAAATAACGCAGGTAATAAGGCTGATTGAAGCTGTTTTAATCAGGTTAAAAGCAACCGCAAACCAAATCACATCCCAAAAAACTGCTTCGGCGCCGTCTCCCATATACATGGGGAAAATAATGAAGCGATTGGTTACAAGGGCGCAAGCCGTGCCCACAAGGCAGGCAGGAACGAGAGAAACAATAAGCGCCTTTATGTCGGGCTTAATGCGATGAACAATGCTTGGGATAAGAATAAAAGATGAGGTCATAATTGCATTGGCAATTTCGCCAACACCGCCGCTTGAGCTGTTTGTGACGCATAAAATCTCTTTGATTATGCAAACTATAACGCCCTCAACAGGGCCGAAAAGCAGAGAACTGAGGAAGATGAAAATGTTGCTGAAATCAAGCTTAAAATACGGGGTTGCAGGGAAAATCGGGAATGAAAAGAAGCTCAGTGCATAGGCTAAAGCTATGAACATGGCAAGCATTGCAATTCGCTTGGGTGAAAAACGGCTTTTGAGGGTTTGCTTTTTTGATAATTCGGACATGAAAATACCACCTTTTCTTTTTTAGTGATATTCTTCAAGAAAAAAGCCGCCCACAAAATAAGGGCGGCAAATGTTAAAAAAATATAAATTCTTTTATCATCCGGACTATACCGTCGGTATCGGAATTGCACCGATTCGGGGAAAGCGTTGGCACGCATTTCCTTCGCAGACTTTACTGCCGGTGAGGAATTACACCTCGCCCCAAAGAATATTCACTTTAAATTTATTATAAAACCATTAGACATATTTGTCAATAGAAATTTGGGTATAATATTTTTAACAAAAGAAAGGAGAGCTTCAATGATTGAGCAAGATACTATAAAATTATTGCGTGAATGTGACGCAGGAGTGAAAATGGGCACGGCTTCTATTGATGAGGTTTTGGATTATGTTAAATCTAAATCCTTGAAAACTTATCTGGCAGACTGCAAGGCAGAGCATAACAGGCTGGAAAAAGAGATTGAGCGAAGGCTGGACAGCTTCGGCGATGAGGGCAAGACCCCAAATCCCATGGCAAAGGGTATGTCGTGGCTTAAAACAAATGTAAAACTGCTCGTTGATGAATCTGATGAAACTATAGCCGACCTTATGACGGACGGCTGTAATATGGGCGTAAAATCGCTTAACAAGTATTTGAACGAGTATAAAGCGGCAGAGGAATACAGTAAAGATATAGCCAAACGCTTAATCAATCTTGAAGAGCGTTTGACTATAGATATCAGAAAATATTTGTGAATAATAATTATATATTATAGTATCCCTTATACCATTCGGCAAATTTTTTAAGGCCGTCCCATATGCTTGTCCGGGGTTTAAAGCCGAAATCTTTTTCAAGTTCACTGACATCGGCATAGGTGCGGTAAACATCACCCGGCTGCATGGGCAAATATTCGATTACTGCTTTTTTGCCGATTGCGGCTTCAAGGGCGGCAACAAATTCCTTGAGGGGAACAGGTGCGTTGTTGCCGATATTGTAAACCTTTGCTTGCGCACCGTTTGTTTCTTTTGGGGGAGAGGGGATAATATTCATTATT
Organism: uncultured Oscillospiraceae bacterium; assembly: GCA_949297075.1. GTDB lineage: Bacteria > Bacillota > Clostridia > Oscillospirales > Acutalibacteraceae > UBA8612. Next base: position 31,462 of record CASFRX010000004.1, read on the forward strand.
CCCTCAACAATATCATCAATATAGGTGAAATCCCGTTCCAGCTCGCCGTAATTAAAGAGCTTTATAGGCTCGTCGGCGAGTATTTTTTTTGTAAAGCTGAAATAAGCCATGTCCGGTCTGCCAGCAGGTCCGTAAACCGTGAAAAAGCGCAGGCCTGTTGCAGGGATTCCAAAAAGATGGCTGTAGGTATATGCCATAAGCTCGTTGGATTTTTTTGTTGCCGCATAAAGGCTTATTGGATTGTCCACTCTGTCCTCAACGCTGAAAGGCACTTTGTCGCTGTTGCCATAAACGGAGCTGGAGGAGGCATAGACTAAATGCTTGACGGGATTGTTGCGGCAAGCTTCCAAAATATTGAAAAAGCCTGTGATATTGCTGTCAATATAAACCTGCGGATTTTCGATGCTGTAGCGAACGCCTGCCTGAGCGGCAAGGTTGATTACAATATCTGCCTCAGCCTCTGAAAAAATCTTATTCACATCTGCTTTGTCGGCGATATCGCAAAGGATGAAGTTGAAATTCTCGAAGTTTTCAAGCTCTTTTAAGCGGTCGTTTTTCAATCTGACATCGTAGTAATCGTTCAGATTATCTATGCCTATAACGGTGTGACCTTCGCTCAGCAGCCGCTTTGCAAGGTGGCTTCCTATAAATCCGGCGGCGCCGGTCAAAATAATTTTACTTTGCTGCATTTTCTGCTTTCTTCTTTCTTATTTTTTTCTTTTCCTCTTTTTATGCTTGGCTTCGGCAACGGGATCGTAATCCTCTTTAAGCGGTTTCCATTGAGTAAATACTACGGAGCTCTCTTTTTCACCGCAAAAACGCTGGCGGCTGACGGTAAAGAACTCTTTTTCCGTTGCAATCGTGCAGGGTCGGCGCATATTTTTAGCAGTCGAGCTGACAAGCAATCTAACTTTACACCAATCGCTTTCACCGTCTTTGTTTATACAGCAACGAATCGACTGGTCTTTTGTCGGGTCAACAAAGCTGAGGACAGCAACTCCATCTTTGCTGATGGCGAGGTTAGGCGCAGTTCCCTTGATATCAAGGGATTTAGGCACGCTCCAACGAGCGCCCGTATCATCGGAAAAGCTGCTGAAAAATTCGCCTGCACTGCAAATAACGGCGAGCATTCTGCCTGTTTTCAGCCTTATACAGCAGGCGTGGGATACCGTTCTGCCGCTTTCGATTTCGGGCACCGTTCCGACAAGTCTAAAACCTTTACATATGTTTTGGCTCAAATAAGCCTCAGCCTTGCCGTTTTTAGTGCCGAGCCAAAGGATTTCTCCGCCGCTTAGCACACATGGCGGTGCAGTAAAGCAGGCAGGAGCCGTTTTTATATCGGTAATTTCCTCTCCGGTATCGGGAACAAGAGCATAAAAATTGCCTTCTTTGCAGTCGCCGATGGAAGCTAATGCAAAGTTATTTTCAAGGTAGCTGTTGAGTTCTGCTTTTTCAAGCCCTGACGGTATATGCAGGCGGTCATTACTGCGCATGCGCCAGCCAACGAGCAAGCCTTGCGATGTTTGCGCCGCTGTAACATTGCCAAGCTGCAAGGGAGTGCTGAACAGGAAATGTTTTGCCTGTGAACCTATTTTCAACGGATCCTTGCTTTTTTGCAGGCAAAGGGAGGAAATGAGAACATCGTCCTTAATTCTTTCGCAGGCATAAACAGCGGCAATATTGCCGCTGCTAAGCGTTGCGACGGCAGGGGAGCCGCAGCCTCCCATAATCTGCACGCTTTTGCGGCAAACGAAGCCCTGCTCGGTTAAATCCACAAGCCCTGCATCGTCCTGCTGCGTAATGCGTCGGATTACGCTGATAACCAAGCCTATGAGATAGGGCAGCATCTTTGCCGGAGCTTTGAGCATTTTGACAAAGGCTATTAATTTTTTGATTGCCTTATTGTTCATTCAGCTTTCCTGCTTTCGTTAATAAATTATTGCCAAAAATCAACTTTGTGGGGCAGTTCGATATTTTTTGCCTTGAATACGGGCTCTTTGACCTCTTTGCGCTGTTTTTCGTAATCCTTAAGGGCTCGGACTGCATATTTGCTAAGATAAACAATAACAGGCATATTGATAAGCGTCATTGCGCCCATTGTGATATCTGCAATGTTCCAGAGTAAATCTGCGCTCAAGCCTGCGCCGACAAAAATAACAAGGGAAGCGATAATGCGGTAAACCGTCATAAACTTTTTGCCGGGCTGTCTTTTGAGAATATAAATCAAAGCTTGGTCAACATAGTAAAGGTTGCCGAGCAAGGTTGTAAATGCAAACAAAATCATTGAAACCGTAATGAAAATCGGGCCAAACCGGCCGAGCGTAGCTTGTAACGAAGCCTGAACATAGGGTGCGCCTTTAATTGTTTCTGTAGCCTCAACACCTGAATACATGCACATGAAAGCCGTGGCAGAGCAGACTAAAACGGTGTCGATAAAAACAGAAAGCACCTGAACAAGCCCCTGCTTAACAGGATGCTTAACATCGGCGGAAGCTGAGGCGTTGGGTGCAGAGCCTACACCTGCCTCATTGCTGAAAAGGCCACGCTTAATTCCGAGCATAACACAGGAGCCTGTGAAACCTCCGAATATTGCCTCGAAATCAAAGGCACTGCGAAAAATCTCTGCAAGAACACCGGGCAAAGCCTTTATATTCAGCACAATAATGAGCAGAGAAACTAAAATATATATAATACCCATGGCAGGAACTAAACGGCCTGTTACCTTGAGAACCCGTTTACCGCCGCCAAGCAGACAGTAGGCAACCGCCGCCGCTGTGATAAAGCCGATAATCCAGGGAGTGTAAGTTTCGTTATAGAAGCTGTAGCCTGAAAAGGTGGATTGAAGATTGTAAGAAGCGAGCATATTGAAGCCGAAACCGAAGGCTGCAATTAGGAATACGGTGAAAACTATTGCGAGAGGTCTGCTTTTAAGAGCCGCTTCAATATAGTAAGCAGGGCCGCCCGAACAGCCGTCCTTTGTTTTGCGCTTATAAATCTGAGCAAGGGTGCTTTCCGTGAATGCTGAAGCAGAACCGATGAGTGCTATAACCCACATCCAAAAAACAGAGCCGAAGCCGCCTAAACAGATAGCGGTTGAAACGCCGATAATGTTGCCCGTACCTACTCGTGAGGCAGTGGAAACCATGAGCGCCTGAAAAGAGGAGACACCTTTGCCGTCGGCAGGCTTTTCCGTAACTGCACGAAGCTGTTCCTTAAAAAGCCGGAACTGAACAAACTTAGTGCGGAAAGCAAAAAACAGACCGCCTGCAATAAGCAGTATAACCAAAATATAAGTGTAAAGGGTGTTACATACAGCCGCAGATATGTTTTCTAAAATCTCTAACATTACATACTCCTCATCAATTAAAATCAACACTCACATTGTAGCATAAAACGGGTCTGTTGGCAATAAGCATCAAAAACTAAATGAAAGCCGAAAAGGTGCACCAAGCAAAACTTGATGCACCTTTAGGTCATATTGTGATTTTAACTTATTTGTCCAGGTTTCTTGTGCAGATTTTAACATTCTTGAATACATTTTCGAAGCGGTTGAGAGCCTCGTCGATAATTTCGTCTGTATCTGCAAGTGAAGTGTAAAGACGGCTGCCTGCGAGAGTAACGATGCCGTTTGCCATGTAAGCAGCGCCCATTTCTTCCATAGCAACCTTGCGGCGAAGCATTTCGGGCTTAGCCTTAAGCATGGGGATAACTGAGCCGAGAAGGTTCATGGAGCTGAAATCGAAGCTCATTGCGCCTGTGCACTCGAGGTGAACGATTGAGCCCTGGTTGTAAACAACATAGGGAAGAGAATACTTATCAACAAGCTGCTGGAGACCTGCTGTAAGTCTGTCGCCTGCAAGGCCCGCCTTTACGCAAGCGTCTGTCTTTTCGATTTCCTGAATTGCACAGTAGCCTGCATAGGATGAAAGGGGGTTAGCAGCAAGAGTACCGCCGACATATGCACGCTTCATCATTGTGCCTACGCCTGCTGCCATGCCGCTGACAAATTCTTTCTTACCGCCTACGCCGCCTGCTGAGGGATAGCCGCCGGCAACAACCTTACCGAAGATTGTGAGGTCCGGAACAACATCAAAGTAGCCCTGTGCACCGCCGAGACCGATGCGGAAGCCTGTAACAACTTCGTCGAAGATGAAGAGACAGCCGTACTTGTTGCAAAGCTCACGAACGCCCTTGTTGTAATCTTTATCAACGGGACGAGTGCCGCTTTCGGGGCCGACAGGCTCAACGATAACTGCTGCTGTGCCGCCGCGCATTTTGTTGAGCTTGAGCATCTTTTCGAGCATGTGAAGGTCGTTGGGACGAACTTCGTCTGTTGTGCTGTATGCACCGCCGGGAATACCGTGTGATTCAAGGAATGAACGGCTTCCGGGAATTTTAAGGCCGTAAACCATCTGGTCGGACCAGCCGTGGTAAGCACCGCCGACTTTGATGATTCTCTTTGCTTTTGTTGCGTTACGGGCTACACGGATAGCAGCCATAACGGATTCTGTACCTGAACCGAGCATACGAAACATTTCAACATTGGGCATATGCTTGTTGATTTCCTTAGCCAGGAGAAGCTCACCCTCGTGGAAAAGACCTGTTACAGGGCCGCAGGTGTTGAGAAGCTCCATAACCTTTTCACGAACGGGAGCATAGTTGCTGCCGAGGATTGTGGGACCGCCTGCCTGAAGAAAGTCGATGTATTCGTTGCCGTCAATATCGTAAAGATATGCGCCCTCTGCTTTTGTAACGCAGATGGGGAAGGGGAAATTGAAGGCAAGGTTGTGCTGTACACCGCCGGGGATGTACTTCTTTGCCTCAGTTGTGATTTCCTTGGATTTTGCGCACTTTGTTTCAAAGTGGTCAAGAACTCTCTTGAGCTCTTCATCTGTGATGCTGTAGATGGGCTGAGAAGTGAGTTTGGCAAGCTTTGCATAAATTTCCTTAGCGTCCTGCCATTTGCTGATTGCGTAACCGTTGCTCATTGTGTTTTCCTCCTTAATGCTTATAAAATTTAATTAATTTCTGTATTTTATCGTTCGTTTCGTCAGGATTTTCAAAAGGCTCGTCGTTCATGAACTTTTGGAAAATCAAGCCGAAATAAGCTCCGAAAATAAAGGCTGAAATGTCTTTCGGGGTGAAGCACTCCCGCATTTTGCTGTATTCGCCCTTTTCAATTTCCGCTTGCAGAAGCTCATCTACCCTTGCAAAAGCGCTTTTGCCGGGAGCGAGAATATTTCGCATAAAAAGCTCTCCCATAAGGTAGGGGTAGGGATATGTATCGGAATTTAGCTGACGGAAAACAGCTTCTATGCTGGGTTCGCTTTCATTCTTTTTAATTGCATAGAAAATATCATCAATTTCCTGCGCCGCAATTTCAGTCAGCAACGCATCAAGTGAATCGAAATGGGAAAAAAAAGTTGAGCGTGAAACATCCGCACCCTCTGCAATTTGCTCAATGGTAACATTGTTTATGCCCTGCTGCTCAAATTGAACCTTTGCGCTGTGCATAATAGCAAGGTGTGTCTGTTCTTTTTTACGCATACGCCTTGTCTGTTCCATTTTGTACCATCCTATGTATTATGATCTCATTATACATCATACTTTTAACTTTGTAAAGAGTTTTTTGCACTATAGTTCAAAAATATATTTGAGTTTAACCGGTTAAGTAGTTTGTTGTCTCAGAAGAAATTTCTTCTCCAATGGAACAAATACTGTTGTGCTATGCCTTCCTTGCCTTTTGTACATTCGGGCAGACCGTCGGGATACATTTCAGCCATGATGCGCTTGACCCATACATCAACGGGAAAGGCTTCCGTTTTATAAAAGCCGTATAGCAGGGTACATTCCGCAACCTTTGCTCCAACACCCTTGATTTTTTGCAGTTCCTCTCTGCCGAAATCTATGGGCTCGGTTTTGATTCTGTCAAAATCCACTTCACCGTTTGAAACCTTTTGTGCCGCATCAATAATATATTTTGCTCTGAAGCCTGAACGCAAAGGAGCTAAATCCTCAACGGTCAGCTTCGACAATACCTCGGCTGAGGGAAAAGCATAGCCGCTTTCGACTTTTTCGCCGAAATTTTCGCATAGCCTTGTTATTATTCCTTTGATTCTGGGAATGTTATTATTCTGAGAGATTATAAACGAGCATAGAGCTTCCCATGGCTCTTGTTTGAGTATATGTATGCCGGGGCAACATTCCGTAGCCGTTTTCAGGCTTTCGTCTGCGCAAAAGTTTTCGCAAAGCTTAGCATAATCCGTGTCAAGGTCAAAATAATTCCGCCATAAATTTTCAAAATCCTCTTCTGAGGCGTACAGCGTTAATTTGCCGTCTTTTTGCTCGGCTTCCAAATAGCGGCCGCTCACAATTCCGCACCATTTGCTCTGTTCGTTTTGCACCCAGCGGAATGCCTGACCGCAGTCAACGCTAAGCCCTAAATCAAAAGAGCCGTAGTCTTCAACGGTTATTATGTTTTTTTCTTTGGTAATTTTCATCTGATTAATGCTCCGTTTTGTGTGTTGTTTTCTAACTCAAGTATACTTTTTTAATTTCAATATATAATTCTAATGAGGAATATTAAATGATAAATTTTGATGAAAAATATTGTAATTTGTAAAGGGCAAATTACCACTTGTATTTTGTTTGCTGTCAAGTATTTATGCTTTTCAAAGAGTTTTTCACGCTGAATAGGGCTGAAAATGGGGGTTATTCACATTTTCCACCGAGTTTTCCACAGAAAGCAAAAACTTTTCACTATACAGTCTGTAAAAGTAGAAAAGGTTTCCTTTTGTAAAAAGGAATAGAAAAATTTTTCGGGGATACAATAATTTTGCGCTAACGGCATCAACCCGGCGCTTAGGTAAGGGTAAAAAGGAGCTCGAACCCGATGCAAATACCTAATTGAAAGAGGAAAGGATAAGAATATATGCTCAAAGGAACAAACAGGCAGGTTATTGAAATTACACAGACGGATTGCGAATATTTTGAGAGGGCGATGTTTTTCGTAAAGCCGGAATGTGTAAATGTGAGCGAGGGCAGGCTCAGAGAGAGGGCTAATGCCATTGCCGCAGCTGATAATAAGCCGCCTGCAACCAAAATTCACCGTAACAGGCTGATTTTTGCTGCTCAACTTGCAGCGTCAGCAGGGGTGGGCGCTGCTTTTACGGCGATTTTAACGGCTTTTTTGAGTTGAAAGGGGAATTTTATGCTTTTTGACAAAAATGACAGACGGGTAAAATTTACCAAAAACAAGCACATTGTGGAAAGCATGGTTAGCCTGTGGGAAGCAGGCGATGAATCAAGCCCCATTGATGTGCTTGGCAGCTACCGCGGCACACCCTACGATGCCGATGATGTGCCGGAGCAGGATGCTGACGATTTATGATGATAAGAGAGGTTAGAAAATGAAACTGAAAATGACTGCAATTATTTCGCTTGTAGCAGCAGTTGCTTTTGTGCTTACCGCTTGCGGCGGCAATGATGACGGTGCTGTTACCACAACAACAAATGTAAGCACAGCAGCATCAGAAACAAGTGGAGCAACTACAAGCAAAGAAGTCTCAAGCGGAGAAACTATGAGCGATGATGGCATGATTAGCGATTTGAGCGAAGGTCTGTCAAGCGGCATGAGTGAAGCAGGCAGCGACGCACGAAGAATATTTTAAGCTTGAGAGATACAAAACAAAAAACAGGTGTTCGCTAAAAACACCTGTTTTTTTTGTTAAATTATGCGTAATGATAAATTACAAAAACCTACATGATAGGTACTGTAGTAGGAGCCTGTGTGGTTGTGGGAGCAGTAGGCTTCTGAGTTGTTTCATCGGGAGCCTTGGAAGTGGTAGGCGCTGATGTGGTTGTGGGCTTTGTAGGCGTCTTTCTGTCGTCATCGAGGTAACGCCATACAAAGTCAACGGTTGCACCCTTGCGAACATAAGTTTCGGGGTTGTTCTTGGATATGCTTGATACAGCCTTGAAGCGGTTGCCGTCAACATCCGTGCGGCTTTCAAGCGCTTTACAGAATACCTTGGCTTCATCCGCAGTCTTAAAGGTGAGCTTAGCGATCATAGTAAGCTCGCTGCGGTCGGCGAACTTCTTAAGCTTGCCGGGAACAAAAGCAGTTGTCCACCAGTGTGACTTATAGGGGCGGGTGAAGAGCTCGCCGCGGCCCTCTCTGTAAAGAGTCATTTGCATCATGATTTCCATATCTTCTTCAGCACAGTTGTAGTGTGCTGTGCTCTTGCCGGGTTCTTTGTAGTAAAGACCGATTTCGGAGCCAATGAAGAGGAAGCCGTACTGACCTTTCCAGAGCTGAATCATCCAGTCGTAGTCGCCGTAGCTGTAGTAAACATGGACTGTATCAAGGTACATAACCGTAAATACAGCGCCCATGTCGTATAATCTGTTGAAGCCGAAGTTTCTCTGCCAGGGGTCATCGTCTGTGTAGAAGTAGTTACCCTCAGCGTCATACGAATAGCTCAGAGCGATTGTACCGTCGGGCTTAACAATGTTTGCATTGCCGTTTTTGTCGATTTCAACAGTGTTGTTGTTGCTTACCTTATCGCCTGAGTTGAGGCCGCCAACGCTGCTTGTTGAGGGCTTTTTAGTTGTGGAAGGCTTCTTGGTAGTGGAAGGCTTTTTAGTTGTGCTTACGGGCTTTTTGTTAACTGTAACTTTTTCGCCGTCAGCGTTTGTAACAATTTCGCCTGCTACGTTTGTTTCGAGAACAGCCTCATAAGTATTGCCTTCTTCGTCTGTAACGAGTTCAATAACTTCGCCGTTTTCGTTTGTGACAGGTTCGCCGGCTACGGGCTCGTTGACGGTGTAGTTGGTCTGACCGTTTTCATAGTCGTAATTCCAATTGGTTTCAGTTGGGTCGTTGTTAGTGTCGTGATTGCGGTTTTTAACAACAATAACGCCGCCTACTGCAAGAGCAGCTAAAACAAGGGCACCAACAACAATGTAGATGATAGTATTTTTCTTCATTTACATTAAATCTCCTTTGCTGTATGTTATTGGGGTACTATAATGAATATAGTATATCAAATGTTCACATTTTAGTCAAATATTTTTTAGAAAAATTTAAAAAAAGTTTGGGGAGTTTTTTTGTTGAAAAAGCCTTATTTATATATTAGTATAGCAGACTGATTTCTCCGTCTGTTTTTACAACTCCGTCGGTATCAGCTTCTTTGAGGTAGGGTGCAAAATAAAGCCCAGGAGCACGGCCTAAGGGAAATAAATCAAGCAGGGGCACCATAACGAAGGCTCTTTCTTTGATACGGGGATGGGGGAGAGTCAGTTCAAAGGAGTCAGAGGTGAAGCTTTCATAGAGCAAAACATCAATATCGATAATTCGGGGTCCGTTTTTCTGCCTGCGTATTCTGCCCATTGCGGCTTCAATTCCTAAGCATGCGCCGAGAATACTATGGGGAGAAAGTGTGGTTTCAACTGTTATCGCTCCGTTGTAAAAATCGCTTTGCTCCGTAAAACCGACCGGTTTGGTTTGGTAAACTGACGAAGCTTTAATAACTTGAGTGTTTGGCAGGCGAGAAATTGCACGCACTGCCGTATTGAGATTTTTCAGTCTGTCGCCCATATTTGAGCCAAGACCAAGAACAACTGTGCTCATTACCTAATCCTCTCTATTTCTACCGCCACATAGTCAAAATCCGCCTTCATTGGAGCGTCAGGCTTTTTCAAGGTGACGGTAAGGGTTTCAATTTGCTCAAACTGCGCAAAAAGCGCATCCGCTATGCGCTGTGCCGCATGCTCAAGCAGTTTGCAGTTTTTTTCGAGCATTGTGCGGCGAACGGTTTTGATAATCGCCGCATAGCTAACGGTTTCGTCGATATTGTCGGTTTGGCAGGGGCTTTCGATATCTACGCCTGCTTTAATATCAATAACGAACCATTGACCGAACTGCGTTTCTTCGGGGTTTACACCGTGGTAGGCAAATATCTTCAAGCCGCTTATTATAATCTTATCCAAGGTTTAAGCCCCCTTTTATTAGGTCAGCCGTTTTAGCTGTTGCGACGGCCTGGGGAATATCGTGAACTCTGATTATGTTTGCGCCGCCTAAAATACAGGCTGTGTTTGCCGCAATAGTGCCGCTTAGTGAATCACCGCCGAGGCGAGTGACGCGTTTGCGTGAAAGGGCGGCAAGGGTTGCACAGCCGTGGATGGTAAGCTCACTAAACCTCTTTATTATTTCAAGGTCGTTTTCTCTGGATTTTCCGAAACCTATGCCCGGGTCGAGGCAAAGCTGACTCAAACCAAGTCCTGCGTTTTTTGCCGCAGTGACGGCCTCATGGAAAAACAGGTTTATATCGTTAATAACACCGCTTTTGTATTCGGCAGTTTCCTTGCTTGTTTTTCCCCCTGTGTGCATGGCTATCCAGCCTGAGCCGGTTTTGGCGGCGAGCTGAGCAAAACCTATATCAGCCGCTCCGCTTACATCGTTAATTATATCAGCGCCTGTTTCAAGCGCTTTTTGTGCAACGGACAAAAAGTATGTATCAACGCTTATGGGCAAATCAACTGCCTTGCGTATGGCATAAAGGGGCTTTTCAAGGCGCTCAAGTTCTTCCTCTGCGGTTATGGGAGAGCTGTTGGGCGCAGTGGACTGTGCGCCCAAATCAATAATATCGGCACCGTTTTTTGCGGCGGCGATTGCTGCGTTTACGGCGTAGTTTCCCATAGCTCTGCTGTCGGGATGAAAAGAATCGGGAGTCAAGTTTATTACTGCCATTACATAAGTCTTTTTATTTAAGGGCAGAGTGTAATTTTTAGCTTTAAATTTCATGTGCATTACCTATTTCGAGAGCAAAGCAATAGCTTCAGCTCGTGTTCTTGCATCGCTGCGCATGATTCCTCGCATTGCGGAGGTGCGTGTCTGACTGCCTGAAGCTCTTGCACCGCGCATTGTCATGCAAAGATGCTCGGCTTCAACCACAACGGCTACGCCTTGAGGCTGTAAATTATCAAAAAGGAAATCAGCAATCTGAGTTGTAAGGCGTTCCTGAAGCTGAGGCCTGCGAGCAAAGCAGTTGACTATACGGGCAAGCTTGGAAAGCCCTATAACTTTGCCGTTTTGCGGTATATAGGCTATGTGTGCCTTGCCGATAAAGGGGATAAGGTGATGTTCGCACATAGAATAAAGGGGAATATCACGCACTACCACCATTTCATCATTGCCCTGCTCATCAAAAAGCTTGAGATGCTTTTCAGGCTCTTCGTTTAAGCCTGCAAATATTTCTTCATACATTCTTGCCACACGGTTAGGGGTTTCAACAAGACCTTCTCTATCGGGGTCTTCGCCTATGGCAATTAAGATTTCCCTTACAGCGGCTTCTATACGGGGTTTATCCATAACAAAATCAATCCTTCGTTTGAAAAATAAGGGTTATAAGGTTGTGTTCTTCTTCGGGAGAATATCGAACGCTGTTGGTTTCAATGTGTTTGGCTGAATTGCGGTCGGCAGATTCTAAAATGCCGTAAATTTCTTCGCCTTCAAAAAGTCTGTCCACTGCGGTGTTATAAGCGGACTTGCTAACGAACATGAACTGAACGCTGTCCTCACCGGCTGCAGCCGCAGCGGCAATAAGCCGGGCAACAGCATTTTTAGTGTCGCTGTTATAATTATTGTAATAAGCATTAATTACATTATAGTAGTATAGAGAGGCGTCCTTTGCTTCAAAATCAAATTCAAATTCTCCGTGAGTCCTGCGGAGCATATCCTCGCTCATGGAAAAATAAATTCTGCGGCAGTATTCCTTGCCGTCGTCGCTCACAGGGTCGTCCCAGGTTGTATCGGTATATACCCAACTGTCCTTTATTTTAACTGCGTTCCACATATGGCTTTGGATGTTGCCGTCGGAATCGGCAGCTTTGCCTGTAATTAAAACGCTTTCTATGCCGGCCTTGTCCAAAAGCAGCTTAAAAGCACTTGCATAGCCTGAGCATTTGGCCTTTTTGTTGAGGAAAACGCCGATTATATTGCTTTCTTCATTACTGTCGGTGTCGCTGTAGGTGCAGTTATTTATTATATAATCGTGCAAATAAAGCTGAGCTTCATATTCGTCCCGCGGAAGTTTCTTTAGAATTTCGTCTGCTATTAAATTGATTTGTTCCAGTGAGCTGTCATATTCCTGCTTTGTCAATTTATAGGCGGGCTCATAGTATTTGAGCTTTCCGACTGTTAGAATTGTGCCGCCATCCGACATAAATAAATAGGGGTCATCGTAGGATAAAACATTCAGCACATTGTTAAATTCATTGGAACTGATTTCAGGTATGGGTATTTTTTCGGAAAATTTCGGCAATTTCTGCTTCAAGGCGGTGTATGCAAGCTTTTCATTATCATTTAAGCGGACATAATAGTAGTCAGTATAATTACCTGCCTCAAAGGTGAGAGTTGGAGCCGATATTTTCTCAAATGTTTCAGGGGCGAAGAAAAACAGGAGGGCGAAAGCCAATACGCAAGTAAATAAAACAGAAAGTATTACTTTTGTAAACTTTTTCAAGGCGGATACCCTCTTATTCGTTGATTTTTACATCTATGGGTGTTTCGGAGCTGATTAAGGCTTCAAAGCTGTTTTTGATTTGGTTGAAATCCAGAACGGAAATATCGCTCTCAACGGAGTTGATTATTGCGGAATAGTAGCGGTCGGCTTTTTGAAAATTGTTCGGTGTAATTTTCTGTTCAAACAGTTCAGCAAGAATTTCAGCTTGCTTGGCAGGGGATTTTTCAAAAGCCCGTATATATTTGAGCGTTGTATCGCCTGTCATTGTCTGCTTGCCCTTGCCGATAATGGCAGTCAGACTTTCCGAACGGATATCAATAGCTTCGGCTACATCGGTTTCATAACCGCCTACAGTGCCGATAATGCTTTTAAAGCCGCTGTCGGTGCTGCGCATATATTTGTGTATGTCAATGTTGTAGGCGGCTTCGACTGCTTTAACAAATTGAGTGTTTCCGCCGAAATCCAGCTGTTGCTCTGCCGTTCCCGTAAAGCCGTCTGCCGTCATGGCAAGAGTTGGGCTGATGGGTTTGATGCCAAGCTCCATGCTGTCCATATCTGCTTGAAGTATGGCAGCAAAGCGTATGGCGTTGCTGCTGTCCGCCGTGCATAGCAGGAGATAGCTCCGCTTGCCTTGAGCTATGGATAATGGAGCGGCGGTGGTTGATTCTTCGGTGGTTTGTTCTTCAACGGGCTTGCCTATTGAAGAAAGGTCAAAATCGTAGAAGCTCAAAAGCAATAGGAAAGAAACGCCTGCGAGCAACACGAAAAAGCAGGAAAACGCCGCTGCAAAGCGTTTCACACGCATTGAACGGGCGTTTTTCTGTGTGTCAAAGCGAAGGGGTTTGTTGTTGCTTGTTTTCAATGCTTTGTCCTCACTTAGATTATTTCTTGGCAATCTTGGGAACTATGACGCAGGCGGCTATCAGCAAAACAGCAACTACTCCTATGACGATGGGCGTAACGGGAGGACCGTCAGTGCCGGTATCGGGTGTTTCTGCAAGAAGAACAGCGTCTGCTCCTGCTGCGGAAACGCTGGCAAATGCGGCTACAAGAACGCCGCCTCCGATTATGAACGCCAAAACAAGCGCAACGATTCTTACGAATTTCTGATTCATTTTTATACTTCCTCAATTCTAAAGGGATTATTTAAGCGCCTCTTTCATGTCAGCGCCGATTTTTTCTGTGATAGCTGCGGCTTCTTCACGGCTTGCGGCACAGGCTGTGACATAAATCTTGATTTTAGGCTCAGTGCCGGAGGGGCGGATAATAGCACCGCTGCCGCCGGGGAGCTTATATTGGAGAACATTGGATTTGGGAAGATTAATTGCTGTTTCATCGCCTGTTGCCGTGTCTTTGGAAACGCTTGTGAAGTAGTCGGCAACGGCTGTAACCTCAAGACCGCCTATGGTCTTGGGAGGAGCGTTGCGTAAGCTCTCCATAATGTTCTTCATTTTTTCCATACCGCTTGCGCCTTCAAAGGCAACATTTATAAGGGAATTGAGGTACATACCGTGTTCGGCATAGATTTCCTCCATAACCTCTACAAGGTTTTTTCCTTGACTCTTGTAGTAAGCCGCCATTTCAACAATCATCGTGGAGGCTACAACAGCGTCCTTGTCTCTTGCATAGGTGCCGCAAAGGTAGCCGTAGCTTTCCTCCATGCCGATGATGAAGCGGTCGGATTCGTTGTCGTTTTCTAGGTTGGTTATAAGCTCACCGATGTATTTGAAGCCTGTGAGGGTGTTGCAAACCTCAGCGCCGTATTTTGCGGCGATTACCTCAACCAAATCGGTTGTTACAAAAGATTTTATTACAACGGGCTTTTCGGGAAGTGTGCCCATGGCCTTGCGGCGGGAGAGCAGATATTCGGCCAGCATTGCGCCCACTTCATTACCTGTCATAAGCTTGTATTCGCCGTTGTGGCGTACAGCTATACCTACGCGGTCGCAATCGGGGTCTGTTGCAAGAAGCAGGTCGGCAGGGAAATCCTCCGTCATAGCTATTGCACATTCAAATACCTGGTTGATTTCGGGATTGGGGAATGGGCAGGTGGGGAATGTGCCATCGGGGTTTTCCTGCTCGGCAACTATTTTAACATCTTCAAGACCGAGCCTTGAGAGCATTGTGCGCACGGGGCGGTTGCCTGTGCCGTTGAGGGGAGTGTAAATTACTTTAAGGCCGCTCTTTGCACAGATTTCTTTATCAAGGCGCTGAGCGTCAACATTATCGTAAAATTCGTTAAAGAGCCAGCCCTCGATATAATCTATCATATCTTCTGCCAGTCCGTCTTCAAAGCTCATGCGCTTAACATCATTAAAAATATCCTTTTGCTTGATGTATTCAAGCGTCCTTGCGGCGGCTTCATCAGTCATCTGATAGCCTTTTGCATCATAGCATTTGTAGCCGTTATATTTTGAGGGGTTGTGGCTTGCGGTGATAACGATACCTGAGCTGCAGCCTAATCTGCGAACAGCAAAGGAGACCATGGGAGTAGGCACAAGGTGGGGGAAGAAATAAACTTTAATGCCGTTTGCGGCAAGCACGCCTGCGGCTTCCTTGGCAAAAACATCGGATTTAATACGGGAATCGTAGCCTATTGCAACGCTGGGCTCGTCAAAAGCTTCGTTGAGGTAATCGGCAAGGCCCTGTGTTGCCTGACCGACGGTGTAAATATTCATTCTGTTTGTGCCTGCGCCGATGACGCCGCGCAGACCGCCTGTTCCGAATTCAAGGCTCTGATAAAATCTGTCGAGAATCTCATCATCTTTGCCTTCAATGGCGTTGAGCTCCTCAACAAGGTCAGCGTCAAGAGTGGCTTTTTTGCGCCAAAGTTCGTATAGGGAATTGATGTTGTTCATGTTTTCCTGACCTCCGAATCAATATAATTTCTATAGTTTTCATTAACCGTATACTTTGCCGATAATATCAATAATCGGGCCAAAACGGTTTTCGTCAACATTAAGGTCTGCAACCTTGCAGGAATTGTAAAAGCTTGCAAGAGGTCCATCCTCTCTGCCTAAGGCACTGGTCAAAAGATAGCCTACATAGTGAATCTCAAGCTCGCCTACAAGATGAGTATAGTCCATGAGCACATATTCTTCGCCGTTTGCCATTTCCTGCTGCTTCTTCTCAGGCTCTTTGCAAAGGGCACGCAACACATGGGGATTGGCTAAGGAGAGCGCCTTTGCGGTCTGTAAATCAACGGCAATAGCCTTTATAATTCTATTCTGATTTGATTGCATTATGCTATAATCCATTCAATTTTTATTTTAATAAATCTCGTATTTTGCAATGAATGCCGTGCTGTTTTTATCCCCGGCAGTGGGCTTGATTGAAGCAAATGCGCCGTCTGTCTTATAGGTTTCACCTACAACAATGAATGTTTTGCTGTCTAACTTGCAAATATCATAGCAACCGTCATTGCCTGTGCCGGATATGCTTGCAACATCGAGTACATTACCTTTTTTATCTATGGACATTATGAATGCGTCAGAGCCGCCCTTGTTGCCTATAGCGCCGAAATCTCTGTTGTCGGAATAAGTTATGCCGACTGCGGCATAGCCGAAGCTTGTGGGGATTACGCTGTAAAAACGCTCGCCCTTTAAACCGCCGTAGGTTCTGACCCAGTTTAGAGTGCCGTCTGCCTTGATATGCGCCATGTAAGCGTCGTAGCTGCCTCGGTTGATACCGAATACACCGTCATTTGAAGCGTATCTGCCAACGATTACACAGCCGTCAGAACCGGCATACATATCTTCAACTTCTTCTGATTTTGAACCCTTGAGCAGTTGCGACCACAGCTGTTCGCCGGAGGGTGAATATTTAACGACAAATATATCTACCGAGCCGTCGCTGCCTTTGGCGTCGCCGTCCTTGGAGATTGTGCGGCAGGCGGTGTAAATGCAGCCCTTTGTATCTACGGCAATAGCGGCGCCTGCGTCTATACCTGAACCGCCGAACTTCTTAGCCCATTCAATAGAGCCGTCGGAACTGAATTTAACGGTAACTGCATCGGTGTTATTTATGCCGAGTCCGCTGAAATCACCGTCGGTTGAGCTCATTTTTCCGCTTGCTACAAATCCGCCGTCATCAGTTGCGGCAACAGCGGTGAAATAATCCGGCATTGTGCCGCCGATGTGCTTATACCATAAAACATTGCCGTCAGAAGAAATCTTGACCATGAGTGCGCCGTAGTTTCCGTTGGAGTTGTCATAGCCCAGGTCACCGGCGTTGCTTTCACCGACCAGAATGTAGCTTCCGTCTGAAAGAATGGCAAAATCATGCATTCTTGTATAGCCCGAGCTGCCTACAGGGCAGTGCCAAAGCACATTGCCGTCTTTGTCAAACTTTGTAAGAACAGAGTAAAAACCTGTCTGCGAAAAGCTCTTGAATGTGCCGTCAGTGGAATAAGTCAAGCCCATTGCGGCGAAGCCTTTGCCTACCGGGAGAACCTTGCGGTATCTGTCGTCAAGAGAACCTCCGAAGCCTTTAAGCCATGATCTGGTTGAAGCAAATTTACCGGTTGACGGTATAGTAACTTTGTTGGGATTAGAGGTTTTGGTTGCAGTGTATTCGGGGTTTTCGTAAATAGAGGTGGTTTTTGTTGTGCTGCTCTTCTGAGTGGTGTGGTATTTTGTTACCATATTGTCAAGGGTTAAGGCAACAGTATGAGTAACCTTTTCGGTGCGCTCAACGGTAACAGCTTCTGTTACTACCTGACCGTTAGGCTCGGTCACTTTACTGCCGTCTTCGTCAGTAACGGCCTGTGTAACTCTGTTGCCGGACTTGTCGGTGGCAAATTCGGTAACTTTCATCGTCATGGGAACGGTGACATATGAGCCGTCTTTATTGGTTTGCCATACGCCGTTTTCATCCGTTACGGGGAGAGTGCGGTAAACAACGCTTGTGTAAGCCGGCCTTGTTTGCTTAACCGTAACCTTTTCTCCGCTGGAGTTGGTGTATGTTTCGCCGTCTGCGTTAGTTGCATAGATAACATCGGTTATCCATTCTTCGGTCAGAGGCTCTCCGTTTTTATCGTATTTGACATTGCCGTTTTCGTCCGTTACGAAAACATATAAACCGGTGTGACCGTCGTTTTGTTTATTGCAGGCTGTAAAAAGCAGTGCTGCCGCAAGCAGGGCTAAGGCGATAAGAATCATCGATTTTCCTTTCATATAAGTACTCCTCCTATTAAAAACTTAGTAAATACATGCATAAATACACAGTATAGTATATCACAAGCTATAAGCCATTGCAAGGATAACATACGGTAATTAATAATTAATTAATAAAAGAGGTTATGGTCTAAAGTCAAAGAAATATTGCGCTTTTTGTTGAAACAATATAAAAATATTATTAATTTCTAAAAAATTCTTTACAAATTTATGGAAATGTTATATAATCTTAACCGAATAAAAGGGAGTAGCTCGCGCCCGAAGGCGTTATATTGGTTGCCATCCCAGCTTTGTCTGCTTTTTCAGACAAGTTCGCCAATGTAGTAAAGAGTGAGACTTTTATCGCAGGGGTATTTTCTGCCCTACAGCGGTGAAAGTCTTTTTGTTTTATGTGAATAAAACGGTGCTTTATGAGCAAGACCTTATTTAAGTATACTCATCAAAGGAGTTGAAAAAATGAAGTATTATCTTCAGGAAGCTCAAACAGTATTTGAGGATTTGAAAAGCTCCCCAAGCGGCTTGAGCGCACAGGAGGCGGCAAAACGCCTGGAAGAAAACGGCAAAAACAAGCTTGCTGAGGCGAAAAAGGATTCTCTCATCAAGCGCTTTTTTGCTCAGATGAAAGACCCCATGATTATCATTCTGATTGTTGCCGCCGCAGTTTCCGCCATAACGGAAATGATTGAACATGGCGGCTGGACAACGCCCACGGATTCCATAATCATTCTGGTGGTTGTGCTTATCAATGCTGTTCTCGGCGTTATGCAGGAAAGCAAGGCGGAAAAGGCTGTTGAAGCTTTGCAGAAAATGAGCGCCGCAACAACCAGAACCTTGCGTGACGGCAAGGTCGAAACCGTTAAAAGCGAAGACCTTGCTGTTGGCGACGTTGTGTTGCTGGATGCAGGCGATGCCATTCCTGCCGACTGCCGAATTTTTGAATGTGCAAGCATGAAAATTGAAGAAGCGGCACTTACCGGCGAATCCGTGCCTGTCAATAAGCTTGTGGGCGTGCTAATGGGCAAAAAAGAAGATGAAGAAATTCCTTTGGGCGACCGTAAAAACATGGCTTATATGGGCTCAACCCTTGTTTACGGCCGTGGCAAGGCTGTTGTTACCGCAACGGGTATGAATACCGAAATGGGCAAGATTGCCAACGCCATCACCCTTGCAGAAGAGGGCAAAACTCCCCTTGAAATCAAGCTCGAACAGCTTTCCAAGGTACTCACAAAGCTTGTTATAGCTGTTTGCGTATTTATCTTTGCTTTCAATGTTATTACAAAATATTTCATCGGCGGTGCGGGAGAATTTTTCCCTATTGCCTTAGATTCGTTCATCACTGCTATCGCTCTTGCGGTTGCGGCTATTCCTGAGGGCTTGGTTGCCGTTATGACCATTGTTCTTTCGATGGGCGTTACAAATATGTCCAAGAAAAATGCCATCATACGCAAAATGACTGCAGTTGAAACTCTCGGCTGTACCCAGATTATTTGCTCGGATAAAACAGGTACGCTCACTCAGAATGTGATGACCGTAGTTGACCACTATGCTCAGGATGAAAAGAGCCTTGCCATGGCTATGTGCCTTTGCACCAATGCAGAGGTTGATGAAAACGGCAAAGGAACAGGTGAGCCTGACGAGGTTGCTCTCATTAACTATGCGAAGACCTTAGGGCTTGAAAAGGCTGATTTGGTTGCCGCTTCTCCCCGTGTGGGCGAAGTCCCCTTTGATTCAGGCCGCAAGATGATGAGCACGGTTCACTTTATGGGCGGTAAATTTACTCAGTTTACAAAGGGTGCGCCTGATGAAATTCTCAAGAAGTGCACACATGCATATGTTGACGGCAATGTTGTTGAAATGAATGACGAAATCCGTTTCAAGGCTGCCGAGGAAAATACACGCATGGGCAACAAGGCGCTCAGAGTTTTTGCGGCGGCTTGCAAGGTTTACGATTCAGAGCCGGCGATTTACGATGCTGCTTCCCTTGAGCACGGTATGATTTTCATCGGTCTTACAGGTATGATTGACCCTGTCCGTCCCGAGGTTAAGGACGCTATTGTTGAGTGCCGAGGCGCAGGCATTACGCCGATTATGATTACGGGCGATCATATCAACACTGCCAAGGCAATCGCAAGAGAGCTGGGTATTCTCAGCGATGACAGCCAGGCTATGATGGGCGTTGATATTGATAAATACAGCGACGAGGAATTTGAAAAAATCGTCGAAAACATCCGTGTCTATGCCCGTGTTCAGCCTGAGCATAAAACGAGAATTGTCAACGCTTGGCGCAACAAAGGCTATGTAACGGCTATGACCGGCGACGGCGTAAACGATGCTCCCTCAATTAAAAATGCCGATATCGGTGTGGGTATGGGCATCACGGGTACGGATGTTACGAAGAATGTTGCGGATATGGTTCTGGCAGACGATAACTTTGCAACCATTGTTTCCGCAGTGGGCGAGGGCAGAAGAATTTACGACAATATACGCAAAGCCATTCAGTTCCTCCTCGGCTCTAACCTTTCGGAGGTTATATCTATTTTCTTCGCTTCTCTTATGAGCTTCACCATTTTGGAAGCTCCGCATCTGCTCTTTATTAACCTTATTACCGACTGCTTCCCGGCTCTTGCTCTGGGTATGGAGCGCCCGGAGGCAGATATTATGCGCCGTAAGCCGAGAAGCAAAAACGATGGCGTTTTTGCAGGCGGCTTGGGCTTTGACTGTGCTTATCAGGGCGTAATCGTTTCAATCCTAACTGTTGCGGCTTTCTATATCGGCGAATTTTTTGAAACAGGACATCTTGTTTTCACTCATATTGAAAACTGTGAAAACGGCATGACTATGGCGTTCTTCACAATGGCTATGTGCGAAATTTTCCACTCTTTCAATATGCGTTCTCAGCGCAAATCCGCTGTTGCCATGACGCTTAAAGGCAGCCACAACAAGTATCTCTATCTTGCAATGGCAGCTTCCTTTGTGCTTACAACTGCGGTTGTTGAAATTGATTTCCTTTCAAATCTATTTGGCTTTGCACACCTTGATCTCAAGTCCTATGCGGTTGCTTTGGGGCTTTCATTCCTGATTATCCCCATTGTTGAAATTGTAAAGGCAATACAGAGAAAAGCAGAAAAATAAACATCAGCTTATAGAATAAAAACAACGGCAGAGGGCTTCAACCGAAGTCCTCTGCCGTTAATTTTCCAATATTTTTATTTTCTCATAGCGATGATACTGATGCAATTAGGTCCGCAATGGGCGGTGATTGTGCATCCTGCATCTATTTGAATAACTTCTTTGAATCTGCCGGTGTCCTTAACGAGCCTTATGAGCAGAGCAGCCTGTTCTGCGTCGCAAGGTGAACAGACAAAAAATGCAATTTCATCGTCAACATCGCCGAGAGAATCGATGCGTTCCAGAAGGTATTGCTGTTGAACCTTGTCGATTTTGCCGCGGTATTTTTTGCAAATTGCAAGCTTACCCTCTCGCATTTCAAGGCTGGGACGAATACCGAGAATATTTGCGCCCAGAGCGGTTACGCTTGAGCAGCGGCCGCCCTTTGCAAGAAATTCAAGGTTGTCAAGAATAAAGCTTGTGTCAACCTTGTCACGCAAAACCTCTATCTCTTTTGCAATGTCTGCCGCCGCCATGCCGCTTTCTGCCATATGAGCCGCTTTGATAATAAGCATGAGTATGCCTGCTGAGAGGTGATAGCTGTCTACAACATAAACGCCGTCAAAATCCTCTGCCGCAATCTGAGCGTTCCTGTGGCTTGACGATATGCCGGAGCTCAGGGAAATATGAACAACCTCAGCGCCGTCCTTGGTCAGCTCTGCAAATTTCTGTTCGTATTCACCTACGGGTATTGCGGAGGTGGAGGGCAGAGACTTTGTTGCCAGGTAGTTGTCAATGATCTCTTTAGGTGTGATGTTCACACCGTCAAGTCTGTCTTCGCCGTTTAAAATAACATGAAGAGGGCAAACTGCAACGCCGTATTTCTCAGCTAATTCGCGGCTGATATCGCTCGGGCTGTCTGTGGAGATTATAACCTTTTTCATTCATTTCGTTCCTTTTCTTTTTACTGCTGCTATATGCAGTATTTTTCTGTGCTTTTTAAAAAGCGAGCGACATTTTTTAACGCCGCTCGCAAATGTTTAAGTTAAAATTATGCTTTGCCTGCGCAGCCGAGAACAGTTTCAATCTTGTGCTCAACCATGCCCTGAATAGCGGCACGAGCGGGAGCAAGATACTGTCTGGGGTCGAAGTGCTTCGGATTCTCAGCCATGTACTCGCGGATAGCAGCTGTCATAGCAAGGCGAAGGTCAGAGTCGATGTTGATTTTGCAAACTGCCATTGTTGCGGCCTGACGGAGCATCTCTTCGGGGATACCGATTGCATCGTCAAGTGCGCCGCCGTACTTATTGATTGTGTGTACAAATTCGGGAACAACGCTGCTTGCGCCGTGGAGAACGATGGGGAAGTTGGGCAGACGCTTGCCGACTTCTTCGAGAATATCGAAACGAAGCTGAGGCTTCTGGCCGGGCTTGAACTTGTATGCGCCGTGGCTTGTGCCGATAGCGATAGCAAGTGAATCAACGCCTGTTCTCTCAACGAAATCCTGAACCTGCTCAGGCTTTGTGAAAGAAGCGTCCTCTGCGCTAACATTAACATCGTCTTCAATGCCTGCAAGCTGACCGAGTTCGCCTTCAACAACAACGCCGTGTGCGTGTGCGTATTCAACAACCTTCTTTGTGAGAGCTACATTTTCTTCGTAGGGAAAGTGAGAGCCGTCGATCATAACGGAGGTGAAGCCGCCGTCAATGCAGCTCTTGCAGGTCTCAAAATCGGGGCCGTGGTCGAGGTGAAGAGCAATGGGAAGACCGGAAGTCTCGCTTGCAGCCTCAACAAGCTTTACAAGATATACATGGTTGGCATATTTGCGAGCGCCTGCAGAAACCTGAAGGATGAGGGGTGCGTTAAGCTTTTCGCCTGCCTGAACGATACCCTGGATAATTTCCATGTTGTTAACATTGAATGCGCCTACAGCATAGCCGCCTTTGTAAGCGTCTTCAAACATTTTCTTTGTTGTTACAAGTGGCATGATATTCACTCCTGTTTCATAAATTGATGGTAGTATTATACCCCTAAATTTGCCTCGTGTCAATTCCTATATTTTGTTTGAACATATATTTAACAAAAAAGCAGTGCATTTATTAGGAACACAGAAACAATTTAGGGGAATAATAGATTTTATCCTTTACTTTCTGAATTTAATGTGCTAAAATAGCAATAGATTACTTGTAAGAGGTGTAGGATATGGCCCAAAATTTAAGAAACGACAAAAATGTTAAATTCATGCTTGAAGCTATTCTGAAGCTTGAGACTTTGGATGAGTGTTATGATTTTTTTGAAGATTTATGCACTGTGACTGAGCTCAGGTCCATGTCTCAGCGCATTGTTGTTGCGAAAATGCTCCGTGAAAAAAGCGTTTACAACGAAATTGTTGCCGCCACAGGCGCAAGCACTGCAACAATCAGCCGAGTTAACCGTTCGCTTAATTACGGCTGCAACGGCTATGATGAAATATTCAAGCGCATGTCAGAGGATAAGAGCGAGGAATAACAGATGGAAGAAATGAGCGGATATTCCGCCTTTTCCTCGGTTTACGATGTGCTGACCCAAAATGTTGATTATCCCAAAAGAGCCGCATATATTGCCGACCTGCTTGCTTTTGGCGGCATAAAGGGCGGCATTTTGCTTGATTTGGCTTGCGGCACGGGTGTGATGAGCGTTGAAATGGCAAGACGAGGCTACGAGGTTATAGGCGTTGATTCGGCAGGCGAAATGCTCAGCGTCGCTGTGAACAGAGCCTATGAAGCAGGGCAGAATATTCTGTTTTTGTGCCAGACAATGCAGGAGCTTGACCTTTACGGAACTATCAATGCCTGCATTTGTAATCTCGACAGCATAAACCATTTGACCGAAAGGGAAGATGTGCAGGCAGCTTTTGATAAGGTCTCGCTTTTCACTGAACCCGGAGGAATTTTTGTTTTTGATGTCAATACACCCTATAAGCACAGAAATATTTTGGCAAATAACACTTTTGTCTATGATGTTGACGGAGTTTACTGCGTTTGGCAGAACACCCTTGACGAAGAAACGGACACGGTGCAGATAGACCTTGATTTTTTTGAAGAAGTTGAAGATGGGCTCTACGAGCGCAGTCAGGAGAGCTTTTGCGAGAGAGCTTATTCAGTAGAAGATATAGAAGCTATGCTCCTGAAGGCAGGCTTTGAGGTTTTGGCGGTTTACGGCGAGCTTACAACTAAAGCCCCTGAAGAAACCGCAGAAAGAGTATTCATAACAGCAAGGAAGAAATAGAAATGGGAAAAATTATTCGCACAATAACAAATAACGGCGAGGCGGTTTGCATTGCGGTTGACGCAACCGATATTGCGGAGCGTGCCCAGCAGATTCACAAAACCTCTGCCGTAACCTCTGCCGCTTTGGGCAGGCTCCTTTCTGCCGCAAGCATGATGGGCGATATGCTCAAGGGCAAGGACGATACAATAACCCTGCGTATCAGCGGCGACGGCCCTGCGGGTTCGGTTATAGCTGTTGCGGACAGCAGCGGCAACTGCCGAGGATATGTTGCAAACCCTGTTGTGGAAATCCCTCTGAATAATAAGGGCAAGCTGGATGTTTCGGGCGCAATCGGCAACGGAACCTTGACTGTTATGAAGGATTTGAACCTAAAAGAGCCATATGTTGCGCAGGTTCCCCTTGTTTCAGGAGAAATAGCGGAAGATATCACAAGCTACTATGCGGTGAGCGAGCAGACTCCTACTGTTTGCGCATTGGGTGTGCTTGTCAACCCGGATTTGTCAATAAGAGCGGCAGGCGGATTTATGATTCAGCTTCTGCCCTTTGCAAGCGAGGAAACTATAACAAAGGTTGAAAAAGGCCTTGAGGGCTTGCCGTCCTTTACTCAGATGCTTTCATCGGGCATGACCTTGGAGAGCATATGCAAGCGTGCTTTGCAGGAATTTGAAATAGAGATTCTCGATGAAAGCGCTCCCGAATACAAATGCTATTGCTCCCGTGAGCGTGTAGAGGCGGCTCTCATCAGCACGGGCAAAGCCGAACTTGAGGATATGGCAAAGGACGAAAAAACCGAGGTCTCCTGCCATTTCTGCGATGCGGTTTATACATTCACTTCCAAGGATATTTTGGCATTGATAGATAGATGCAAATAATTTCCGTCAAAAATAAAGTTACCGTTCTTTGCTTTTTAAGCATTGAACGGTAATTTTCGTTAGGCCGTTTTTTACAGCCTCATATGATTTTGGCTTTTATTTGTTTTTAGCTTTTTCAAGCTTAGTCTGTCTGCGGTTTTTAACCTCGTCGGAGATGGGCTTGATTTCGCCTGCCGCCTGGAGAGCCGCTCTTGTCATAAGGGGACCTATAAGCTCATAAATCAGAATGGCGAAAAGAACAATATTTCTAATGAGATTTCCCTGTTCGCCAAGCTGCATCGAGGTTGTGCACATACCTAAGGCAACACCGGCCTGGGGAAAAAGTGTAATACCGAGATATTTGCAAATCTGCGGTTCGCATTTAACAAGCTTTGCGCTGCCTAATGCACCGCAATATTTGCCCAGCGAACGGGTGATTATATAAATTACACCGATGAGAACAATCGCCGCATCCGCAAACACATTAAGCTCAAGCTCTGCTCCGCTGATTACGAAGAACAGGGCGAAAAGCGGAGAGGTCCATTTGTCTGCGCCCGACATAAGGTCTTGAGAAAGGGGACAGATGTTGCAGAATACCGTGCCGAGCATCATGCAAACCAAAAGAGAGGAGAAGCCCACATGAACCGGGCCGATATTAAAGCTGAGCTGTGAAAGCGCGGTAGTGATAAATACGAAGGCGATTGTAAGGTTGAGGCGGTTTGTGTTGGAGTTGAAGAGCTTTTCCAGCTTTGTGAGTAAATAGCCCATAACAGCGCCTAAAGCAAAGGAAGCAACAATCTCAACAAGGGGCTCGACGATAATTGATACCATATCTGCCTTGCCCTGAATTAAAGCCTTTGCAATGCCGAAAGAAACAGCGAAAACAATCAAGCCGACTGCATCGTCAAGGGCAACAATGGGGAGAAGCAGTTTTGTAAGCGGACCTTTTGCCTTGTACTGACGCACAACCATGAGGGTTGCGGCAGGTGCGGTAGCCGTTGCGATAGCGCCGAGAGTAATTGCCTGTGAAACGGAAAGCTTGTCGGGCATGGCAATGTGGAATATAATCAAGGCGATATCAACAAGCGCCGTTGCGGCAACTGCCTGTAAAACGCCGACTATCAAAGCCTGCTTTCCGGTCTTTTTCAAATCTTCCAGCCTAAATTCATTGCCTATGGAAAATGCTATGAAACCCAAGGCAACATCGGAAATAACAGCCAATGCCTCAACATTATCGTGAGTCTGGAAACCAAAACCGTCGAGTCCTATTCTGCCTAAGCAGTAAGGACCTATGAGCACACCTGCAATGAGGTAGGCTGTAACTGAGGGGAGCTTGAGAGGCTTAAAAAGCCTTGTCATCATAAGCCCTGCCATAAGGGCAACGGAAACTGAAAGTAAAACATTCATAATATTCGCTTCTTTTCTCATAAATATTTTTGTGCACGGTTTGTTATTATATGCTTATAATTCCTTTTTTGCAAGCCTTTTTGCAAATATTTTTATTGACTTATTCGGTAATAGAATATATAATACCATTGAATCCTGACACAAAGTGTTTTCTGAGTGAAAGGTGCAAGAATTTATACCCGTTATTCTGATGTATAAAGCTGCACCTTGTCGTAGGTGCGGCTTTTTTATTTGAAAGGAGATTTTAGGAAAATGGAAACGAGAGTTGCCGTTATAGGCATTATAGTTGAAAATAAAGACAGCGTTGAACAGCTCAATCATCTTTTGCACGAATACAGCGATTTTATAATCGGCCGCATGGGCTTGCCTTACAGAGAGAAAGGAATAAGCATAGTCAGCATCGCCGTAGACGCACCCCAAGATGTGATTTCCGCTCTTTCCGGCAAAATCGGCAAGCTTCAGGGCGTCAGCTGTAAAACAGCCTATTCAAATGTGATCAGCCATGAATAATGCTGTATTGGATTTAATCGAAAAACTTGAAAAGCAACGCTCCCTCACGCTTGATGAGTATGAATATCTCATTGAAAACCGCAGCGAAGAAGCTTATGAGGTTTTGCGAAAGAAAGCAGAAGCAGTTCGCAAAAAAATATATTCAAACGAAGTGTATATACGGGGTCTGATTGAAATAAGCAATATCTGCAAAAACGATTGCTATTATTGCGGAATCCGAGCAGGCAACAGGAAATGCGAGCGTTACCGCCTGACCGACGAACAGATATTTTCCTGCTGTGAGCAAGGGTATAAGTTAGGATTTCGCACCTTTGTTATGCAGGGAGGCGAGGATGCCTGGTTTACTGATGAACGGCTTTGCAAAATTATCGGTAGAATAAAAGCGCTTTATCCCGATTGTGCAGTGACCTTGTCTTTGGGTGAAAGAAGCAAAGAGAGCTACAAAAAGCTTTTTGAAGCAGGAGCTGACCGCTATCTTCTGCGCCATGAAACGGCGGACAAAGAGCATTACCAAAAGCTTCATCCCCAAAATATGAGCTTTGAAAACAGGCTTGAATGTTTGAAAAATCTAAAAGAAATCGGATATCAGGTTGGCTGCGGATTTATGGTAGATTCGCCTTATCAAACTAACCGAACCATAGCCAAGGATTTGAAGTTTATCGAGGAGTTTCAGCCCGATATGTGCGGAATAGGTCCCTTTGTGCCTCATAAGGAAAGCGTGTTTGCAAATCATCCCCAAGGCACTGTCGAATTGACCTGCCATTTACTGAGTATTATTCGCCTGATTAAGCCAAATATCCTTTTGCCCTCTACAACGGCTCTGGGCACTATCGACCCCGACGGCAGAGAAAAAGGAATACTGTCAGGCGCAAATGTAGTTATGCCCAATCTCTCTCCCGAAGAAACAAGGGATAAATATGAGCTTTATAATAACAAGCTGACCACAGGTGCGGAAGCGGCTCTGCAAAGGAATGCGCTAATGGGCAAAACGGAAAAAATCGGATATAAAATAGTTACCGCAAAAGGCGACATAAAAAAATAAATTATTTAAAGACCTGCTAATAAAAGTCAAGTAGAAAAATCAAAAAAATTAGTGATATAAAAATTGGTACAGCAAATCAGACCGACACAAGGTGGATTTTTTGAGTCAGTCAATGTGGATTAAGGCGAAAGCTCTGAAGTGCTTTG
>CASFRX010000005.1 GCA_949297075.1 uncultured Oscillospiraceae bacterium
ACCCCTCGTTTCGTTCCGCTACGCTCCACTTCTCTTCGGGGCTTCCCGTTGCCTTTTTTCCTTGAATCTTATTTTTTCAGAACTTTGTCTCACATCATTGACAAACGTACATATTTGAAGCAAGTTTATTAAATTTTTTTAGAATTTCGGTTTAGCAGAGATAACTCTTTTTGATGTAGATTTTTTTTCACTTTATTATTGCCAAACATCTAATTTTATTATAATATATAACCGTATAAATTTTTTCGTTGTGTCGGGAAGCGGCACAAACCTGAAAGGAAGTAACCTAACAATGTATGAGGAATGTGGTGTCTTTGCCCTCTACGGCAACGGACTTATTGAAAATCCTGCCGAATACGCTTACCTTGCTCTCTATGCTTTACAGCACAGAGGTCAGCAGAGCTGCGGTATAGCCGTAAGCAACGGCGGCGTTATTGAAGCTGTAAAGGGCATGGGTCTTGTCAGCGAAGTATTTACCGAGGATGTTTTGGCTTCTTTCGGCGGCCAGAATGTTGCGGCTCATGTGCTCTATTCAGATAAAAGCGCAAACGATGTTCAGGCGGCTCAGCCCATTGTTATGCGCTACGGCAAGGGCAGGCTTTGCGTTGCCCATAACGGAAGCCTTGTTAATTCCCATGAGCTGAGAAACCTTTTGGCTCAAAACGGCGCAATGTTCCGCTCAAATTCCGATGCTGAGCTCATTGCTCAGATTGTGGCAAAGGAGCGTATGTTCAGCCCTTCTATCGAAGAAGCCGTTAAGCTCACCTGCGAAAACATAAAAGGTTCTTATGCTATGGTTGTTATGAGCCCCAACAAAATTATCGGTGCTCGTGACCCCCACGGTATCCGTCCCCTCGTTGTGGGTAAAATGCCTGAGGGCTGTTATGTAATGGCTTCGGAAACCTGCGCCCTCAACGCAATCGGCGCAGAATTTGTGCGTGATGTTGAGCCGGGCGAGATTGTTATAATTGATGAGGACGGCTTCCGTTCATTCTATAAGCCTGAGGGCTGCAAAAAGAAAATCTGCATTTTTGAATATATATATTTTGCAAGACCCGACAGCATTATGGACGGCGTTTCCATACACGAGTCCCGTGTAAGAGCAGGAAGGCTCCTTGCCCGTCAGCATCCCGTTGAGGCGGATATGGTTATCGGCGTTCCCGATTCGGGCTTAGACGCCGCAACCGGCTATGCAAGGGAAAGCGGCATACCTTTCGGCATGGGCTTTGTTCGCAACAACTATGTCGGCAGAACCTTTATTAAGCCTACTCAGGAACAGCGTGCTTCATCCGTCGGTATTAAACTCAATGTTTTAGCCGAAACTGTTAAGGGCAAGAGAATAGTTATGGTTGATGATTCCATTGTCAGGGGAACAACCTGCGCAGATATAATCCGTCTGCTTAAAAATGCGGGCGCAACCGAGGTTCATGTGCGCATTTGTTCGCCTACTCTCCATTATCCCTGCTACTACGGCACGGATATTCCTACCCGTGAGGAGCTGACCTCAAACCGCCACAGCGTTGAGGAGCTGTGCAAAATTATCGGCGCAGATTCCCTCGGATTTTTGGATGTCAACTCCTTGGGTGAGCTCATAGGCTCTTGCGATAAGTGCTATTGCGATGCCTGCTTCACAGGCGATTATCCCGTAGAATAAGAATATAAAGGAAATGAGCGAATGAAAGAACGGATAAAGAAATTTATCAACAAAGAAACAATAATCTATCTTGTTTTCGGTGTGCTGACAACTGTTGTAAATCTCGTAGTTTTCAAAATTTTTGATGTGATTTTTACTTCCGTTACCAATACCGATTTAACCCTGCTCACAAACTTTATTGCTTGGGTGGCGGCGGTTGTTTTCGCCTATGTTACCAACAAGCTTTGGGTTTTTGAAAGCAAGAGCTGGAAAATATCCGTTCTGAAAAAAGAAATTCCCTCTTTTGTGGGTGCGAGAGTTCTCACTCTCGGCATAGAACAGCTGGGCTTGCTTATTTTTATAACATGGCTCGGCTTTGAAAAATACAGCCTTGATGTTTTCGGCATTTTCAGCGTAGGCGGTAAAATGCTTGTCAAGGCAGGTCTTGCGGTTATCGTAGTTGTTACAAACTATGTTTTAAGCAAATTTATAATTTTCAAGAACAAAGACAAGGAGAGAACCTGAAATGCTTAAAAAACTTTTATCTGTTTTGCTTGCCGCTGCCGTGATGTTCAGCTTTGCGGCCTGCACAAATAACGATGCTCCTGAAAAAACAACAACCGAAGCCTCAACTCAGGCGGCAGAGGAATTTAAGCCTTTCTACATTGCCAAAGAGAATGCGGAAAGGATTGAAAAAAGCGCCTTTGTTTTAAATTATGACGGGGAGGATTACAGCACTGTTGAATATAACGGCGCAACCTACCTTGCAAAGAAGCTTGTCAGCGGCAATTTGCACGCAGTTTATAAGTTCGGCTTTGATTTTAAAATTCTTGATGAAGCCACAAAGCGCGCAGGCGGCAACTATATCTACTTCACCAAGAACACAGCCGACGGAATAGGCGGACTCTATGCTTATTTTCTGCCGACGGGGGTCGAAATGAAAATTATTGACGGCCCATGCAGTGAATTTGTGATTCTTGATATACCGGAAACCTTTGAAATGTATCCCTACGGCTTTATTGTAGATGCGTCAACGGTTAATGTTGTGGATTTGCGTGAGGGCGATTTGAGCAGCTACTCAAAGGATATTAATGATGTCAATATTTATTTTGAAACACCGGAATATTTCTTCTCAGGCGACACGGTAAGCACATCAATCTCAACCAAGGGAAAAACTCATTTACTTATCAAAATGACCGAGAAAAACAAAAAAGGTGAGGTTGAAAACGAGCTTAGCTTCACTTTTAATCCCGTTCTCGGTGTATTTGTGAAATCGTAAAGACAAAAAAAGAATTTGATTTATGAAAGCGCAGGTGAAACAGATTGCTTGGTAAAAATATTGGCGTTGACTTGGGCACTGCCTCGGTTATTATTTACGCAGAGGGCAGAGGCATAGTGCTTTCCGAGCCGTCTGTTGTAGCCTATAATACCAAAACGGGCAGAATGTGCGCCGTAGGAAAAAAGGCGTACGATATGCTCGGCAGAAACCCGGATTCAATCCGTGTTGTGCGGCCGATGAAGGACGGAGTTGTTTCCGATTTCACGGCAACAAGGCAAATGCTCAGCCGCTTTATTGCAAGGGTCTGCGGCAATGCGATTTTCAAGCCCAACATAATTGTCTGCACCCCATCGAGTGTTACCAACCTTGAGCGCAGAACTATACTTGATATGATAACCGCAGCAGGCGCAGGCAAGGCCTGCCTTATGGAGGAGCCTCTTGCCGCCGCAATAGGCGCAGGCAGCGATATAATTCATGCAAACGGCGCAATGGTTGTTGATATAGGCGGCGGCACAACGGATATTGCCGTTATTACTCTGGGCAGTATTGCAGTTTCAAAATCAATCAAGGTTGCAGGAAATCTTTTTGATGAATCCATTGCACGACAGATTAGGCGAGAAAAAGATGTTGTAATCGGCTTGCGCACGGCGGAGGATATCAAAAAGCAGATAGGCTGTGCCGTTTTGAGAGATACGGAAGTTGCCATGACTATCAAGGGCAAACGCTATACAAATTCAATGCCTGCAACGGTTGAAGTCACTTCAACGGACTGCTTCCTTGCAATGAGAGAGCATATTGAAGCCATAGGTGAGGCGGTCAGAAGCGTGCTCGAAATAACTCCTCCGGAGCTTGTAGGTGATATAGGAATAAGCGGAATTTTGCTCACGGGTGGCGGCGCAATGCTCAACGAAATGAGTGAAGCCATAATGAAAAAGACGGGCATTAAAACACGCCTTGCAGCGGATCCGCAAAACTGCGTTGCAAAAGGCATAGGTTTGGCGCTGGGCGACCTTGATATGCTCTCCGAGCAGGGTTATATCTTCAAAACCCGTGAAGAAATCACAGGATATATAGAGAATTAAAACAAATCAAGAGAGGATAAACTTATGAAAAAAGCACAACTGATTATCGACAAAAACTTCATTGTGGGCGAAATTGACAAGAGAATTTACGGCTCATTTTTGGAACATCTCGGCAGAGCGATTTACACGGGAATTTATCAGCCTGAAAGCCCTTTGAGCGACAAAAACGGCTTTAGACAGGATGTTTTGAAGCTTGTGCGTGAAACTGCTGTGCCTGTAATCCGTTATCCCGGCGGCAATTTTGTTTCGGGATATAACTGGGAGGACGGCGTCGGCCCCAAGGAGCTTCGTCCCTGCCGTGCAGAGCTTGCATGGGGGTCTACCGAAACTAATCAGTTCGGTCTTGATGAGTTTATTGATTGGTGCAAAGAGGCAAATACGGAGCCGATGATGGCTGTAAACCTCGGCACAAGAGGCGCAGACGACGCTCGCAACATAGTAGAATACTGCAACCACAAGAGCGGTACCTATTGGAGCGACCTGCGTATTAAAAACGGCCATAAAGAGCCTCACAATGTAAAGCTCTGGTGCTTGGGCAACGAGATGGACGGCGATTGGCAGATTGGCCACAAGACTGCTTCGGAATACGGCCGTGCGGCTCACGAGGCAGCTAAGGTTATGCGCTGGGTCAGCCCTGATATTGAGCTTGTTGCCTGCGGCTCCTCTTCAAGCGGCATGGACACCTTTGCTCAGTGGGAAGCAGAAGTTCTCGACCACTGCTATAACGATGTAAATTATCTTTCTCTTCATACATATTACGATAACAGAGATAACGATACTCAGGAATTTCTCTGTAAGAGCGCCGATATGGACAGCTTCATTTCCTCTGTTGTTTCAATCTGCGATTATGTAAAGGCAAAGAAGCGTTCAAAGAAAAAAATCATGCTTTCATTTGATGAATGGAATGTATGGTATCATTCAAGCGAAAAAGATAAGCTCTGCGAGCGTTGGTCTCAGGCTCCCAAGCTCTTGGAGGATGAATATAATTTTGAAGACGCTCTGCTTGTGGGCAGTATGCTCATCACTCTTCTGCGCCATGCAGACAGAGTTAAAATTGCTTGCCTTGCTCAGCTTGTAAATGTTATTGCCCCCATTATGACCTCGGATACGGGCGCATGGAGGCAGACTATTTTCTTCCCCTATATGCACGCAAGCGTTTTCGGCAGAGGCACAGCCCTTAATACCATTATTAAGGCTCCCGTTTTCGAGAGCAAGAAGTTCGGCGAAGTCAGCCTTGTTGACGCTGTAGTTGTTGAAAACGATGATGAAAATATTACGGTTTTTGCAGTTAACAAAGACCTTGACGAAGATATTGAAATCACCTGCGATTTAAGGCAGTTCGAGGGCTTTAGCGTCAAGGAGCATATTGTTCTGACCAATGACGACATGAAGGCTATAAATACGGAAGCTGCTCCCAACAATGTTGCACCCATTCACAGCGCAGCTTCTAAGGTTGAGGGCGGTGTGCTCACCGCAACACTCGGCAAGCACAGCTGGAATGTAATCCGTTTGGGAAAATAAGGGAGCGAATACGGCGAAAACGGCTCGGAGCCGAAAATCCTCCTGTTCAAAAGACGGTAATTTTGCTTTAACCAACCACTCCGAAAGGAGAAAAAATAATGACGAAAAATAGGGAAAAAAGCACGGCGCTTTTTGCGCCTCTTTGCCTTTGCCTGGCGGCTTTACTGCCGGAATATGTTTTTCCTGTCATGCTGGCGGTTGCCTATTTCAAAACTGTTAATTTCAAAAAGCGGGGCTTGGAGCTTCTCAAACCCGTTATTGTTGTGTTGTCGGGCTTTTTTGCTTGGCAGATTATAGGCCTTTTTTATTCCGGCTCTGTTATGTCGGGACTTTCCTCTGTTGCGGTTTTGCTGTTTATGGTTTGGGGTTATCCCATGATGAAATCGTCAGTCAGAACGCAAGAACAGCTTGAAAATGCCGTTTTTGCAGGCGCTGTAGGCGGCGGTGTTGCAGGCGGAATAGGCTGTGCGCAGGTGTTGCTGTTTCATTACGGCGAGCTGATTCACCCTGCGCTTAAAACATTTTTCAATCCTTTTTGGCATCAGTTAGATAATGCTGTTGCAAGCTTTGCAATAAATCACCTTTTGCCTGATTTTGCAATGAAATATATTCAGCGCACGGAGTTTATCGCCATTGAAGAACGCATGAGCAGCACATTTACAAATCCGCTCATGTTTGCCTGCTTCTTGGTTATGATTATGCCTTTGGCGGCATATGTGCTTTTTTATTCCGAGAGCAAAAAACGAAGAATTATCGGCTTAGTATGTTTTGCGCTGATTGTGGGCGGCATCGCCTCCTCCTATTCCAGAGGTCCGTATGTCTATGCGGTAATTGTGGCTGCCGTTCTGCTGTTTTACGGCGGCAAGCGTGCCCTTGTGCTTGTGGGCATGGGAGGCGCAGGTCTCGGAGCAATAGCCGTTTTTGCAAGCGGTGTATTCAAGCGTTTGCTGACGGTCTTCAATGTCAAAGATATCTCAGTCAGCACACGCTCAAAGATTTGGACTGCCTGCTTTGAAATGCTCAAAGACCATTGGGTTTTCGGCTACGGCACGGGTGTAAACAATATCCGTGAAGTCCTTAATAATAGCTATAATATAAAACAGCCCCATGCACATAATCTGCTTTTGGAGATTCTTTTGGAAAACGGCATATTCGGGCTTGTTCTTTTCCTTGCCGTACCGGCTGTTTTCGCTTTTATGATGATTAAGCTTGCACGAAAAGGCAAAAAGCAGAGAGGTATTGCGGTTACTTTTTTGGCAAGCTTGGCAGGATTTTGCATGTGCGGCATGACTGACTATTTGTTCTACGGCTTAAAGCCCATGTGCTATTTTTTCATGCTCATGGGCCTCGGCGCAGCCGCAGTTTCTATATATAACGAGGAGGAAAAATCCCTTTGACAGAATACGGTGAAGTTGAAATCACGGGTACGGTTGAAGATGTATCGGTGCATATTGAGGAGACAGGCTTCACCGTGCTGGAGCTTTGCAGTGACGATGAATTTGTCACTGTTGTGGGTGTTTTGCCCGAAATTGCCGTCGGCGAAAAGCTGACCGTTCGCGGCAGCTTTGATACTCACCCCCTTTACGGCAGACAGCTTCGTGCATCGGGCTGCGTCCGCTCCATGCCCTCCACTGCGGAGGATTTGTATAAATATCTGGCTTCGGGCACAATTAAAGGCATAGGCCCTGCTACGGCGCAGAAGATAATAGAGGAATTTGGAGAAGATGCTTTCGATGTGCTTGAAAATCATCCCGAAAAGCTCAGCAAAATCAGAGGCATATCCCGTGAAAAGGCAAACACTATAAGCACGGAATTCGGCCGTCAGTTTGCCGTGCGCCAAACCTTGATTGCCCTTGAAAAATACGGCATGACATCAAGAGAAAGCCTTAATACATATAAAATTTTCGGCTTCAATGCTGTTGAAACCGTGAGAAAAAATCCCTATTTGCTTTGTGCAGAGGGTATAGGCATCAATTTTGAGCGTGCGGAAGCTATTGCCGCCGCCTTGCCTGACGCTCCCCCTGAAATTTACCGCAACCGTGCAGGGGTACTCCATGTTTTACGCCATAATCTCGGCAACGGCCATACCTGCTGTCCGAGAGAAAAGCTCTCCGCTATTTCTGCCGAGCTTTTGCAAATCGGCGAAGCTCAAACTAAGCAAGCCATTGATTCTCTTTTAGAGGACAGGCAGCTTGAAAGGGCAGATATAAGCGAAAAAGAGTTTTTGTTTTTGCCCGCTGTTTACAGGGCAGAAAAGAATGCGGCAAGGCGCATAAAAGTGCTTTGCTCCTTCCCTCCTGCCGGCAAATCAACCCTTTTGCAGGATATTGAAAATATTGAATATTCCTTAAACATAAAATACGAAAACAAGCAAAAGCTTGCTATTATAACAGCCGTTGAAAAAGGTGTGCTGATTTTAACAGGCGGACCGGGTACAGGCAAGACCACAACCATAAACGGCATAATTTCCCTGTTCCAAAAAGATAAGCTCCGCATTGCTCTTGCCGCTCCTACAGGCAGAGCCGCAAAGCGAATGAGCGAGATAACCGGCATGGAGGCAAAGACCATTCACCGCCTTTTGGAGGTTGAATGGGGCGAAAGAGATGAGCAGTGCTTCAATCGCAACGAGCGCAATCCCATTGAAGCGGATGTGCTGATAGTTGACGAGCTTTCCATGATTGATATTCAGCTTTTTTCAAGCCTTTTGGACGCCCTGCCTCTGGGCTGCAGGCTCATAATGGTAGGGGATTCGGATCAGCTGCCTCCTGTTGGTGCAGGCAATGTGCTGCATGATATGATAGAGAGCGGTATGCTACCCGTTGTTGAGCTCAAAGAAGTTTTTCGGCAGGCTCAGCGAAGTCTGATTGTCACCAATGCCCACAAAATTGTCAGCTCCGAACTGCCTGATTTAAGCCGCAAGGATTCCGATTTTTTCTTTATGAGCAGGCAAAATTCCCAAAGCGTAATGCAGACAGTATGCGAGCTTTGCTCTCAGCGCCTGCCCAAGGCTTTCGGCTATTCACCTATGGCGGATATTCAGGTGCTATGCCCCTCACGCAAGGGTGAATTGGGAACATATAACCTCAACCGCCGTTTGCAGGAGGTTATCAACCCCTCTGCAAGCAATAAAAAAGAGCAGACTGTGGGCATGTTCCGCTTCCGTGAGGGCGATAAGGTTATGCACATTAAAAATAACTACGATATACAGTGGAAAAAGCCTGACGGAGAAGCGGGAAACGGAGTATTCAACGGCGATATCGGACGCATAATTTCCATAAGACCCGACGGTGTGACGAAAATCCGCTTTGACGATGGCAGAGAGTGCAGCTATTTCCCCGATAATATGCGTGAGCTTGAGCTTGCCTATGCCATAACGGTTCATAAAAGCCAGGGTAACGAATTTGAAGCGGTTATAATGCCCCTGCTCTTTACTCCCGAACGCCTTGCATACAGAAATTTGCTCTACACGGGAGTTACAAGGGCGAAAAAGACAATGATAATAGTAGGAAGTGAAAACCAAGTTTACCGCATGGCAAGAAACGATAAAAAAGCACGCAGATATTCTGCGCTGAGACACTTTTTGTTGGAGGATAATGAAAATGGACAACTTTACATTTGACGACGGCATTGAGCCGGGCGGACTGCGAACGAGAAACGAAATCAAGCTTCTTGTCTGCTATCTGCTTGCAAGCGTCGATGAAAAGATAACTCGCTCTCAGCTTTGCGAAATTGCACTGGATAAGGGACTTGCAAATTATTTTGAAATTAATCAGGCTGTAAGCGAGCTTGTGGCAAACGGCTCGATTGTTTCCGATTTTTTCGATTGCGAGGAATATCTTTCCGTAACTGAACAGGGCAGGTCATCGACCAAAACCCTTGAAATGCAGCTTCCTCGTTCGGTGAAGGAAAAGGCGATAAACGCCGCAATAAAAATGCTCACCCTTGCAAAGAGAAAGCGTGAAAACAAGGTCGAGGTAGAAAAACTTGAAAACGGCGGCTATCATGTAACATTCTCAATGGAAGAGATGATGAAGCTCACCATTTATGTCGCAGATGAAATGCAGGTTGAAACGGTTAAAAATAATTTCTACGAAGACCCCGTAAAGCTCTATTCAAGCATCATAGCGTCACTCACAGTATAATACAGGATAATATAAATGAAAGGTTGATTTAAAAATGGCAAAATACGCAATCGGTTTGGATTACGGCACCCTCTCAGGCAGAGCTCTTGTAGTTAATGTTGAAACAGGCGAGGAGCTTGCAAGCAGTATTCTTGATTATCCCCATGCGGTTATGGACGAGGCTCTTCCCTGCGGCAAAAAACTGGGTCAGGACTGGGCTCTTCAGCATCCGCAGGATTACATAGATGTTTTGAGCACAACTATTCCCGATGCAATTAAAAAGAGCGGAATTGATGCGGCGGATGTTATCGGCGTCGGCATTGATTTTACAGCTTGCACGGTTTTGCCCACAACAAAGGACGGTACGCCTCTATGCTTCTTAGAGCAGTATAAGAGCGAGCCTCACGCATATGTAAAGCTTTGGAAGCACCATGCCGCACAGGCGCACGCAACCAAACTCAACGATATAGCTATTGAAAGAGGCGAGGAGTGGCTGGAAAACTACGGCGGAAAGATTTCCTCCGAGTGGGCTATTCCTAAGCTTTGGCAAATTCTTGACGAAGCTCCCGAAATCTATGAAAAAGCAGAGCGTTTCATTGAGGCTACGGACTGGGTTGTTTGGCAGCTGACAGGCGTTGAAACCCGCAATTCCTGCTGTGCAGGCTACAAGGCAATGTGGAACAAGAACACGGGCTATCCCTCAAATGAATTTTTCAAGGCTCTTGACCCCAGAATGGAAAATGTAATAGACGAAAAATTCGGCCGTGAGGTGCTTGCAAGCGGCAAGTGCGCCGGCTACATAACAGAGGAGGCGGCGGCTCTCACCGGTCTGAAGCCCGGCACAGCCGTTGCCGCAGGCATTATTGACGCTCATATTTTCGTTCCTGCCGTAGGCATCTCCAAGCCTAACGAAATGCTTGCCATTATGGGCACATCAACCTGCCACATGATGATGGCCGATGTTGAAAAGAAGGTTAAGGGCATCTGCGGCGTTGTTGCCGACGGCATTATGCCCGGCCTTTACGGCTACGAAGCAGGTCAGAGCTGTGTCGGCGACCACTTCGGCTGGTTTATCGAAAACTGCTTGCCCGAAAGCTACTATAAAGAAGCTGAAGAAAAGGGCATGAATATCCACAAACTCCTTCGCTCCAAGTGCGAAGCACAGAAGCCCGGCGAAAGCGGACTGCTCGCTCTCGACTGGTGGAACGGCAACCGCTCAATCCTTGTTGATGTTGATTTGACGGGTATGATTCTCGGCATGACTCTTCGCACAAAGCCCGAAGAAATTTACCGTGCGCTCATTGAAGCTACAGCCTACGGCACAAGAATGATTATAGAAAACTACCGTGAGCAGGGCGTTGATGTTAACGCTTTCTATGCGGCAGGCGGCATTTCTCAGAAAGACCCCATGACAATGCAGATTTATGCAGATATCATCAAAATGCCCATTAAAATTGCAGGCTCTGACCAGGGCGGCGCTTTAGGCTCGGCTATCTTCGGCGCAGTTGCGGCGGGCAGTGCGGCAGGCGGCTATGACGATGCCTTTGAAGCCGCAAGCATCATGGGCAAGGTTAAAGATACGGTTTATGAGCCAATCAAGGAAAATTCCGATATTTACGATAAGCTCTATGCCGAATACAAAATCCTCCACGATTATTTCGGCCGCGGCGAAAACGATGTTATGAAGCGCCTTAAGGCTATCAAGGCAGATTTAGAAAAGTAATAATCAGAAAGCATTTATCGGCAGTTAAAAAAGCCACCGTTAGGCAGATGCTTAACGGTGGCACAGCTTTTTGAAAAAGCATTTTTCAAAAAGCTGTGAGACTGCCGAGAAATGATGCCCGATGCCGTTTTCTTCGAGCGATAGGCGTACAAAGGTACTCCGAGCGAGAAAAAACGGCAAGCATAGTGCTTTTCAACTATGTGTTTTCGATACCATGCA
This sequence comes from uncultured Oscillospiraceae bacterium, assembly GCA_949297075.1. Taxonomy (GTDB): domain Bacteria; phylum Bacillota; class Clostridia; order Oscillospirales; family Acutalibacteraceae; genus UBA8612. The sequence continues at coordinate 11,579 of CASFRX010000005.1, forward strand.
GTTAAAATGATAGTCGAATTTTTTCGGTTGTTGTAACTTAATTTATTCTTGTAATACATCACTATGCGGTCGGGCGCATTTATCGGCAGTTAAAAAAGCCACCGTTAGGCAGATGCTTAACGGTGGCTGAAAACTTCTCAAGGGGGATTTGCGATATATATAAACGGGCATTAAGCCCGGATTGTAAACCCCGGTTGGGTGAGCTTTTTTAGCTCCTCCTACATGGTGTGACGAAGCAATTACTTAACATTGTTCTTCATGTAGTTGATGAGGGATTCAAGCTCAAGAGCCTTTTTGAACATACGGAAGAAACTCTTTTCTCTTGCAATCTCGTTGATAAGCTCGTTTTCTCTTTTTACGATCATTGATTCAAACATTCATATCACTCCTTTCCTTTGATTACATACACATTCTATTCGATTTTGTGAGATTTGTCAAGACTTTTTGCACAAATTCAACTATACATTATTGTGAAAGTTGCATAATGAATTTGTTATACCTAATGTTATACCCCCGACAAAATGCTTAAACATGTGGCGATAATTTTGGATAATATGCACAAATAACCAGTTTAAGCGACAAAATACGGCAAAAAATGCGCCCTAAAAGTTTGTGCACCTTTTTATGCAAAAAAACAAGGGCAAATCAGCTCGATTTTGCTGATTTGCCCTTGCTATGTGTTAATTTTTCCGCTTGCTGTAAACCTTGCCCGCCGTGAGTTCGTCCCTTTCGTAGGTGAGAAGCTCGGAAACGGTTACAAGAGTGTAGCCCTCATCAAGTAAATCGGGTATAACCCGTTCCATAGCGTCAACGGTTGATTTATGTATATCGTGGCACAGTATAATATCTCCATCAGATACATTGGACATAATTTTATTATATACCGTGTCGGGATTTTTAGTGTCCCAATCTCTTGGGTCAACCGACCAGGTGATGATTGCCTGTCCCTGCATTGTTGCGGCGTATTTAAGGCTGTCGCTCATTGCTCCGTAAGGCGGCCTGACTAAAACAGGCTTTTTGCCGCTTGCTTTTTTGATTGCGTTTGTGGCTTTGTTCATGTTTTCAAGGGCACTGTTGTAGCTAAGCTTTGCAAAGCTGGTGTGATCCCATGTGTGAGAGCCGATTTCATGTCCCTCGTCCAACATTCGCTTTAACAGCTCCGAATTATTTTTTGCCCGGTTGCCCAAAACGAAAAAGGTTGCGTGTGCGCCGTTTTCTTCAAGTATATCCAAAAGCCGAGCCGTGTATTTGGAAGGTCCGTCGTCGAAGGTGAGAGCGATTACTTTGTCGTCGTCTTTAATTCTGTCTGTATCGGGCTTTTCGATTTTTTCAGGTACTTTAGTGGTTGGCATCGTTGTGGGGGCTTTTGTGGTGGTTTTCTTTGTTGTTGTAGGCTTCGTCGCTGTAGTAGTTGTTGTAGTGGCTGCTGTAGTGGTGGTAGTTGTTGTCATTGTAATTGTGGCGGTTGCCGCAGTTGCAGCTTGCGCTGTTGAAGCCTTTTCAGTTACGGCGGCTTCAACGGCCGCTGTAGTGCTTCCCTCTGTAGTTGGGGTTATACCGTTGAAGTTAATATCACAGCCTGTAAAAGCTGAAAAGATTAGCACGAGGCACATCAGTAAGCTTATTTTCTTTTTCATTTTTATCACTTTTCCTCTGAATGTAACATAAGTCCATTATATACATATATCTCTGAAATCTCAACAGAAAAACGCAAAATTTTACTAAAAACGGCAATACACCAACGCCGACACCACATAAGGAAGTATTTGTTTCTCGATAAAAATTCCCTGTATTTTTGCCAAAAGCCTCGCAAGGCGTCAGCCTTGCTGCGTTTTGTGGCTTCAATACAAGAAATTTTACTATCTTACGAAACTGCGAAGCACTTTAAAATGAAAAT
>CASFRX010000006.1 GCA_949297075.1 uncultured Oscillospiraceae bacterium
CGGCATATTTATCTAAATTTTCATCAAAAAGCTTATTATCCTTATCCGAGGTTATAAAGCCCATTTCCACGAGACAGCTTGGCATATCCGTTGCGGAATTGACAAGATAATTGCCTTTCGGGTTGCCCTGATAGCCTTTTTTAACTCCTCTGCTCTCCCCAAAGCCAACTTCATCAATTTTCTTCAAAATATCCTTAGCCAAGCTTTTTTCATATGAGCCTGCTGTGCTTTCAATCCATATTTCAACTCCGCTTGCCTCGGATTCGGAGCTGTTTCTGTGGATTGAAATAAAATGAGTCGCCCTTTTTCTGTTGGCAAATTCTGCTCTCTCCTCCAGAGCTACGGTTTCGTCTTTTTCTCTCGTATAAATAACCTTTATGCCTTTTTCTTCCAGAATCTCTCCCACGGCAAGGGTGAGCTTAAGATTATCGTCTTTTTCGTATCTATCGCCCTTAACTGCGCCTACATCGTCGCCGCCGTGTCCTGCATCAAGGCATATTTTCGGCTCGCCGTCAAAAAAATACTTACCGCCTACGCCTATAATTACTGCGACAACTATGCCCAAAAGCAATACTGCCGCAATGATTATTATTTTTTTCTTTCCCATAACTTTCATTCCCTTTTACAGTGAGTTTTTAAGCTCTTTCATAACCTTGCTTGCAATGGGCACAGCTATTTCCGAGCCGCCGCCGCTGTTTTCTGAAACAACAACTATTGCGTAAGGGAAATCTTCTGCACAGGAGAATCCGAAAAACCATGCGTGAGATTTTTCCCCCGAAATCTGTGCTGTGCCTGTCTTTCCGCCGAACTCCATGCCGGGGAAACGGCTGTCGCCATAGTTGTTGATAACATTGTTACGCATCATGGTTTTGAGAGTATTTGCCGTGGATTCGTTTAGTAAGCTGTTCGTGCTTAAATTGCCCGTAATTTCAGTTAAAGCTTCCTGAACAAAATACGGGGTCGGCGTGCTTCCGCCGGAAGCAATGCAGCCTGCTATCATCATGAAATTAAGTGGATTTACAAGAGTTGTATATTGGCCGATTGCCGCCCAGCCTGTATCTATTTCGACAGCTTCTTTCAAATCGATTCGGCTCGGCGAGGTTTTAACTCCGCTTACATTAAAGCTCTTGCCAAAGCCCATTTTTTCCGCAGTTTCGGTAAGCTTTTTGTTGCCAAGCTCAATGCCGAGCTGAGCGAAAGCAGAGTTGCATGATTTTGTGAGAGCAGTCTGAAAATCAATTTTGCCGTGAGTATTGTTGCAGATAACCTCTCCGCCCTGAGGAGTTTTGTATGCTCCCGTGCAGTTAAAGGTTCTCGAATTTATATCCGGTATATTTTCAATGGCGCACGCCGCCGTCACGGTTTTGAACACCGACCCGGGTGTAAAAACGCCGTTGAGCAAACGGTTGACATAGACCGCCTCGTACTTTTCGTTTGTTTCAATATCGTCGGGCTTGTTTTCGGGGTCGTAGCTCATGCTTGAAACCATGCAGATTATTTCGCCCGTTTTATAGTTATAAACGCCTACTGCGCCTTTCTTGCCGTTCAAGGCGTTATAAGCAGTCTTGCAAAGCTCGGCATCAATAGTCAGCTTCACATCGCTGCCCTCGCCTGTTTTAATCAAATCATAAATTCCGTTGACAAAGCTGTATCCCGTCAGCTTGTCCCGACAAAGGCTGTGAGCGCCGTAGGCAATATAGCCGTAGGTATCTCCTACTGCGTGCAGGGTTGAAATACGAATTGACCTGCTTCTGTTGTAAACTCGCTTGCCGTCAACGCTCTGCGCAAGCACAACGCCGTTGCGGTCAAGAATTTTGCCTGCGTTTGTAATCTGACCTGCAGAATAAAGATGACCGTTATATCGGCTTGTTGCCCAAATGTCTCCGTTGACAAAGAAACTGCCTGCCAGAATACCGATACCCACCATAAAAGCAATAATTATACCGAGCAAAACATATGCTCTTTTTGTAACCGTGTTCATACATGCACCACCTTTCCGTCCGGCTCAATCCAAAAAATTTATGCATCGTCCATTTGTTTTTCAAGTTTCGGATAAGTTTTAATATCTGCGCTTTTGATAAAGGCGAACAATGCCCATGAGCAAATCATGCTTGTGCCGCCTCGGCTGATAAAGGGCAGAGTAACACCCGTCAGAGGCAGCAAATCAGTTACGCCGAAGACATTCAGCGCCAACTGCACAAGGAGCATTGCCGCAGAAGCAACTGCCGCAATGGTATAGACAGTTGAACGAGCGTTTCGAGCAAGCCTCAATGCGTAAACCGCCACAAAAGCAAAGCACAGCACAACGCAGAAAGCCACAATCATGCCCCATTCTTCGCAAATGATGCCGAAGATAAGGTCGGTAGTGGAGGCAAAGACATTCTTGAGCCTGCCCTCGCCTATGCCCAAGCCGAAAAGACCGCCGCTTGAAGCATAAATCAAAACTCTTGTCTGCTGAAATCCGCCCTCGTTTGCATATTCCCAAACATGGCGGTAGGTTTCAAAGCGGCTTGCAACATGCGGGCGGAAATAGATAATCATAGCCGCACCCACTACGGCAACTGCGCTGAGCAAGCCGATGGTTTTAATATCGCCCGAACGCAAGAAAGCAATTACCATAAAGGTTGCAAAGAATATAAGGGCTGTGCCGAAATCCCTCATTAAAAACAGAGCGCCTATACAGCCTAAAGAGAATATAATATACTTCGTCAAGCTGCGCGTGGACTGAAGCTTTTCAAGGCTTGCCGCGCCGACAAAAATGAAAGCGACTTTAACAAGCTCTGAGGGCTGAATGGAAAAAGAACCTATTTCAATCCAATTCAAAGCGCCGTTAATAGTGCGGGCTAAGACCAAATTAAGTCCGAGCAAGCCAACTGCACCGACTGCAACGACAGGCCGCAGTAAAGATATAACTTCAACATTACGCATAATGCCAAGCAGAGCAATAAAGCCCGTAAGACCTATGCAAATTGCAATAAACTGTTTAAAGGCATATTCGGGTTTTACGCTTGCAACCGTAACAAGACCTATGCCCGAAAGCATGAAGGCGATTATTTCAAGCTCTGTCGCCCTCTGCTCCGCCAAAAAGCGAGCGCAAATAAAATAGCCCCACTCAAGCGCTAAAAAGCCGCCGAAAGTGAAAAGAATTTCTCTGTTTATTTCTTCACTGCCGAAAATCACGGGCAAGGCGGAGATAATCTGAAAAGCTGATACAAAAAACAGCATGGATACCCACGCAAAGGGCTGCTGTTTCTTTTTAGGCTTCGCTGTCACTTTTTTCTCCGGCATTTACGCTCACCCCTCTCCTCAAATATAAAGCCTGAATTACTGCTTTTTATAGCGTTCATCAAATACAAAAATCACGCCGCCGAGACCTATAATATCGCCGTCTCTGAGTCTCCGTCTGCCGCCGCTGACGGCCCTTGCGTTGACCTTAGTGCCTGTGGTGCTGTTCAAATCCTCAATAAACCAAGCCGAGCCGTTTTTATAAATCTTTGCGTGTTGGGAGTTGACCGCAGGATATTTCACCCTTATATCGCAATCAGGCGAACGGCCTATAATACAGCTTTCACAGCCGAGAACATAGCTCTTTTCTGCCGCTTCATCAATCAGCGCAGGGATAAACACTGCCTGTTTATTCTGCTTTGCGTTTTTAGCAGCCGCACGCTGAGCCTTGAGGCGTTTTGCCTCCTCAGCCCTTTCTCTGTCGTCAACATCGGCGTCCGCAAACCAAAAAGCCGCCGTGCCGAAGGCAACAGTATCGCCGTGGTTGAGCTTAGTTACCTTTTCTATCTTCTCTCCGTTGACAAACACGCCTGTACGGGAGTTTGTATCAGCAACAACCCAGCCTGTCCGCCGCTTTGAAATAACGGCATGGAAACGGGAAACGGAAGCAGTATCAAAAACCAAATCGCAGGTCTTGCTGCGGCCTATTGCGTTTTCCCATCGGGTCAAGGGATATCGGGTTTTACTGCCCTTTTGAACAAGATAAGAGCCGACCCTTTTGCCGAAGCGCCGTGTTACAAGGGAAAAGACGCAGCTTCCCAGCACAAGCACGGCCAAGCCTGCCAACAAATAGCGGCTGACTAATACCGTATAGTCGAGCATATCCTCCATACCGATCACTTTCACTCACCACGCTTCAATTATCATTAAATAAAATCTCATTTTACTATATTTTAATATCATTAAAGTACGGTGTCAATATTGACTTTTGGGCTTTTGAACTTTATACTGTTATCTGTGATTACAAATCTAAGTCTAACATTAGTATTACTACATTTTTATTAAGGAGTTCTGACAATATGGTTACAAAAAGCGTTTACGGGCTTATGCCTGACGGCCGAGAAGTCAGCAAATACAAAATTAAAAACAGCGAGGGCAGTTTTGCCGAGTTTATTACCTACGGCGCAACATGGCTCTCCGCTTTTATGCCCGACAAGGACGGCATACTCCAGGATGTGCTCCTTGGCTTTGACGATATGGACGGTCAGGTTAATCGCTCCGATTATCAGGGTCAGTTTGTGGGCAGATTTGCAAACCGCATTGCAGGGGGCAAATTCACGGTTGACGGCACGGAATATCAGCTGGAATGTAACGAGGACGGCGTTAAAACGCTCCACTCCTGCGGTGAATTTTCTCGCGCCAACTTTGACGCTGTAATCTGCGGCGAAAACGCAGTTGAGTTTTCCGCAGCCTCTCCCGACGGAACATACGGCTTTCCCGGCACAATCAAAGTTAAGGTAAAATACACACTTACAGACAGCAACGAGGTTATTATCGAATACAACGCAGTATCCGACAAAACTACTCTTATCAACCTCACAAACCACGCATATTTCAACCTTGCAGGCTGCAACAGCGGCGATGTTTTGGGCCATGAAATTTGGTTTGACGCCGATGCTTTCACTCCCACAACACCCGACAGCATCCCCACGGGCGAAATAAGACCCGTTGAGGACACTCCTTTTGATTTCAGAACAGCTAAAGCAATAGGCAAAGATATCAAAGCCGATTACGATCAGCTTGTTGCCGCAAAGGGCGGCTACGACCACAACCTTTGCTTAAACTCAGGCGACGGCGCAAAAATTAAGGTTTACGAACCCGGAAGCGGCAGAACAATGGAGGTTTATACCGACCAACCCGGCGTTCAGTTCTATACAGGCAACTTCCTGGACGGCACAAAAAAAGGCAAGGGCGGCTGTCCCATGATTCAGCACGCAGGCTTCTGCCTCGAAACTCAAACCTATCCCGACGCCCCCAACAATCCGGAATTTCCCCAATGTACCTACAAAGCAGGAGAAGAATACAAATCCAAAACAGTTTACAAATTCGGTGTGAAATAAGCCTATGCAGAGAAAAGAAATTGCAGAATTTTGCGTTGAAAAGCTGAAAGAAGACTATCCTGAGGCCATATGCTCCCTTGTAGCCGACGATCCCGTACAGCTCATTATCGCAACCCGACTTTCGGCTCAATGCACCGATGCGAGGGTAAATTTGGTCACCCCCAAGCTATTCAGCAAATATCCGACCCTTGAAGCCTTTGCCGACGCAAAAATCGAGGAGGTTGAGGACATAGTCCGTCCCTGTGGCTTTTACCACATGAAAGCTAAAGATATTGTAGAAATGGCAAAGATGATACGGGATAAATTCGCAGGCAAAGTGCCAGACACTCTCGATGATTTAATTTCTCTGCCAGGTGTGGGCAGAAAGACCGCAAACCTGATTATGGGCGATGTATATAAACAGCCTGCCGTGGTTGCGGATACCCATTTAATCCGAATTTCCAACCGCCTCGGTCTTGTGAAAACAAAAGACCCCTACAAGGTGGAAATAGAGCTGAAAAAGCTTCTTCCGCCCGAAGAGAGCAACGATTTTTGCCACCGCTGTGTGATACACGGCAGAGCTGTCTGCGATGCACGCAAGCCAAAATGTGAAATCTGTAACCTTAAAAGAGTCTGCAAGACCTATCAGGCACAAAACAAATAATAAAAGAATATGTAAAATAGTATTTTTCTATTGACAAAATGAACTTAAGAAGCCGTATTTTAAGGATTTCTCTCTAAAATACGGCTTCAATTTTTATCTTGCTTTATGAAGTGAAAAGCAAACAGACAGATTTAGATTTGGAAAAGGCAATATCGCTTTTTACAGCTCTTTTTCTATTGCTTCGTTGATTTTTTCCCGTTTTTTGAGCATAACTGCGATACCTTTTTCGTAGCTTGTGAAGCTGAGCGGTTCGCCGACGGTGTTTTCTACAAAGGCGACTGTTTTTTCGCGGCCGATTTTGCTTTCTAAGAGCTTTAAGGCGCGCAAATCCTGAATTGCATCTCGGAAAACCTTGAACCTTAGAGATACCAGAGGCTCACGGTTTTCTCCCGGATAGACAACAAAGGCGTCGCCCGATGGGAATGCGCCGCCTGCGGCAGTTACCTCAAAGGGATTGATTTCGTTTTTGGAATATTGGCTGTACCAAAAATTATAGCCCCACTGCAAAAAACCAACACATTGGAATTTATAAAGCTGTAAGCCCAAAACCCGGTTACGGTAAGAGGGCATAGCCATAAAGCGGTTTGATGTGCCCTTATACTGACCGCAGCAGTAATAAGTCCAAAGCTCAGGCACCTTGCCGTAAAAATCATGAGCGCTGTTAAGGCTCGGCACGGGAGTTTTAACGAGGCCACGCTCATAAAATTCAAAATCGCTCAAGGCATCGAGAGTTTTGTAATCGGGAAAAAGCTCGGCAATCAGCTTGCTTGCGTAGCTGTAAGACTCAAGATTTTTTTCGCTTGGCTCATCGGAAACATGAACCCAGCATTTTTCCTTAACTCCCTCTTCAGTCAAAAACTCATCCAAGCGGCAAGCAAACTGAGTTAAAAAAGCCTTATAGTCTTCCCCTGACGCCTCGGTTTCCCAGCCGAAAAGCTTATTGCCGTTTATATCCGCAATTTTCGGCGCATGTTCAGCGCCCCACTGAGTGAAAAGATGGGACAGCTCAAACTGTTTAACACCGCAGCCAAGCGCCATTTTAAACCAACGCTCTAACTTTTCAAAGCCGAAAGAATACTTATTTTCCCCTGTTACGGTTACATCAACAAGCTGTACCGTGGGTCGTTCACCGCCTACCTCTGTATCAAGAGGAGGAGTGAAAAGAGGAGTGAGGAGCATATTAACCCCATGGTCAACGGCAGTTTTAACAAAGCTCTCTATAATCTGCCAATGCTCTTCGCTGAAAACAGGCACTTTATACCATGTTGCAAGGCAATCGCAATGAAACCAGTGGGTGCAAATAAGCTCCTGTTCGGGCAGCTTTGCGTTGATAACTTTAACGGTCAATTCTCTCGTTTCAACAAGGTCATTTTCCTCGTTATAGAGTGAAATTTCAATTTTGTTTTTGCCACTTTCCTCTGCCTCAACCTCGAACCAAACAGAGCACCAGCCGCCATTGACAAACTCGATTTCGCCCTTTTCCGCAGGGCGCAGTAAATCGGGATAATATCCGTCAGGGGACTCTGCAATGTCCTCGTCATGGTCATCGTAAAAAGGCTTTTCAGAGGGAACGCAAAAGACATTGAATGCCTTAATTTTAATGCCGCTGACTTCGCTCAAAACAAAGTGCAGAGGTTCATCGGTAAAAACGGCAAGCTGAAAGCAGCTTTTTTCGCCAATAAGCATGGAAAACTCGCTGATTTCGCAAAAATCCCCCTCGCTTTGGGCAAAAACTTTTTCAAGAGAAGAAACTACGGCTGTTTTGATCATAGCAAAGCTCCTTTATATGGGTTCGGATTATACTTTCCACCCTCAATTTATATATTTCACCGTAAAGCAGTGGGAACGGATTTTGTACTTCATCGCCGTGCCTCTAAAAGCGGCGCCGCTTATGGTTTTAGTGCCCACACGCATTTTTGTAACATAGCCTATGCTGTTGTTTACAGCTGAATCGTGGGACATAATTTTAATCCAATTTTCGGGACTGCCCTCCAGCTCGATCCCTAAGTTTTTCTGCATAAGAGCTTTAAATTCCTGTGCGGAAATTTTATAGGTTGTTTTATAATTCTTGCAGTTTTTATCCTGCGGAGAATCTACAGCCTGCTCAAGATAGGGATATGTGCCGCCGCTCCAAACAGTCGAAGCTTTTGTGGTCTTGCCTGCGGACATGGCATAATAAGTTGTCATGGCAGGCTTTGAATTATAGCTGAGCCACACGCCCACAACCTCTTTCACTGCCGCTTCAAGGGCAGTTCCCTCGTAATTATAGGTTTTATTAAATGCGTGCTGAGATGCGCTGATTTTGAAGCTGTAACGCTTTGCATATGTATAAATCGCAACAGCCTGCGCCTTGATTGCTTCCTTGGTTGCAGAGGTGCATCCGCCGATTTCGGCAACAACACTGCGGCATAGATATTCCACAAGGGGATAATCCACACCGCCGAAGGTTATCCTTTCCGGCATAGCTGAGTCGCTTGATTCAAGCTTCGTGCCGGGGTAATAATGAGCCAAAATATAGCTGTAGCTCTTGCCTTGCTTTGAAAAGGCTAAAGCGCCCTCCTGGCTCATGCCAACACCGTGACCGTAGCCGTAAACCGTGAAAACAAAATCGCCGCTGTAGCTGCCGCCTGCCGCCGATATGGGCGCAGTTGTGGGCTTATTGGTCGTGGTCGGTTTTGCTGTCGTAGTTTTTTTAGTTGTGGTTGGCTTTGCGGCTGCGGTGGTTTTTTTCGTCGTTTCCGTTGTAGGTTTAGCCGTGGCAATCGGCTTTGTTGCTTTTTCTGCGGTAGTTTTAATTGTGCTCTCTATTTTATCGGTCAATGCCGTAGCTTTCGTAGTTATAGTAGTTATGGCGGCGGTTAAAATATCGCCAAGGGTTTCTTCTTCAAATACTACAAAATCGCCAAAATCTGTAAAATTTTTTTCAAAATAGTCATCGGAGCCGCTGTCAAAAGCGGCTCCCACGGCATATTCGACAAAAGAGGCAACAGCCTCCTGCCTGTTTTCATTTGCATTATTAAAGCCCTTAACGCCGAAATAAACGGCGACTGCCAAAATTACGGCAAGCACAGCATAAAGTGCTGTTCTCACGGCTCGTTTTTTGGTTTTCGCTTTTTCTTCAGGCTTAGGCTCCTCAATTTCTTCTATGGGCTCTGCGGTAAAGGCTTCCTGCTCCTGCTGTGCGCCCGTAATCTGCTCACATTTATCGCAAATCATTTCCATTAGCATTTCTATAGCGGCGGTAATAAGCTCCTCAGGGGTTTCGTCCGGCTGAGAAGCAAAGCGCAAAACTCTTGAGGAAGCGGTATCGGCAACAGCAACATATACATTGTATTTCTGACCGCCCGTTTCCCGGGATGTGCCCGTAAACACATTTGAAACGGCGGCGCCCAACTGGTCTTCGCCCTGCGGTATAGCATAGCGTGCAAGGTCTGCTATGTAGCTGCGAGGCGCTTCATCTCTTCGCTCCACGCTGTAATCGGTGAAAATCATATTGCCTTTTTCAAGCTCAGCTTCGCAAAGGCTTTTCACCACTTGAGCGGAGGGAGTATCGGCAAAATAAACCTTTTTGCCGCAGCTTCGCAGAGCTTCGCCCGCTTTATGGGCAAATTCGCAATCGGGCTTAACCTCTTTTTTGGTCTGCTCAACAGGCGCAATAATATTTAGATAAGCTTCCAAGTCTGCTTCAACAATGGGCTGAAGCATGAGCTTGTCCAAAGTGACGAGGATAAAATGCTGTTTGCCGGATTTAATGGCAAAGCCTGAATACAGGCCGTCCTGAGTTTGGAAAACCTGAGCGGCGGCAGGCATGGCGCAATGCATGGAAAGCTGATATGAATCCAAATCAGCCCGATTCTCTGCCATAGCTTTCAGCTCACTGTTAAGCTCGGTTTTAATATGCATGGCTTTTAAAACAGCCAGCTTCGCTTTGCAGTAAACTGACGGCTCTACGCCGACAACTATCAGCTCCGAATTTAAAAAAGCATCGCTCAGGCTTGCGGAAACCTGAGCCATAGAGCCGCAAAGCCTGAAATCACATCTGCCGTGTGCCGAAAGCGTCCCTCTGAGCATATCCGCCGCAGATTGGACTGTTTCCGCACCGGTGATATTCAAAACAATAAAACTTATATTCATTTGTGCTCACTGTCCTTCCTTTTTTATGACGGATACCATTTTGTATATGATTTATAGGGATTGCTCAAGCCCTTTTCATCGTAATAAGCTTGCGGATATTTCGGATTTGCATTATAGCGTAAATTGTCAACATTTACATCAGTGCTCTCGCCGGGTCGCACCATACGAGCCATAATAACAAGTCTTGCCTCGTCAAACTCATAGGTGCAGGTGGAGAGAGTCAAAATCTTATCGGAAACGGCTATATCAACCGCAGGATAGTAAATGGAGCGCAGCTTGATTTCGCCCAAGAACTCCTCAACGGCGGCGTTGCTTGAAAGGTCGGTGAACATATAGTTGAAAAGGTAGCCGTTATCGCCGTCTGCCGTGCCGTTTGTAATCATTACGGCGAATATTTTCCATTTATAATCGCCGTAAATTGTATTGAACTCAATCAAAGGCGCTTTTTTGTAAACTCTTGCGTCCTTATAGCCAATAAGCTTACCGAACATCTTTTCGTCCTTCATATAGTGGCCGAAAAGAGTTGTGTTGTAGTCAAGGCTGTCAACGCTGTTGGTGCAGTTCATAAAAATTGAACCGTATTTGTTTTTCTTTCCGTCAAAATCCGTTTTAAGGTATTTGCTGTTGTTTTCGCCTCGGACTACGGGCAAGGAAAGCTCCAGGCCGTCAATTTCAATCCAACCGACAAAATCCTGATTTCTTGCATACAGGTCAGCATATTTTTCCAACATACCGTCAGGGAAATCAACGCCGGGATATTTTTCTTTCATGGTCTGCTCATCAATAACCCCTGAGCTGTTGCTGATCATGCCTTGCAGTTCATCAATATTTTTCTGATTAAGCAAAGGCATAAAAACATAATCATTTAACAGGTAGCCTGCCGAGCCGATGACCGCAAGCACAGCAATTATCATAACGATTTTGCGGATTTTCTCCGTCACAGGGTCATCTGCCGAGGGAACAAAATTGTGCGTAAACCAGTTGCCTTTCTTTACGGGCTTGCCCTCATCTCCGCCGACCTTGTAGTTTTTTGAAAACCCCGTCATTGCCTTTCTCTCTTCTTTTGCCTTGAGCTTGCCTGATTTTTTGTCTGGCTTTGCAGGGGCAAAAACAGGCAGACCCTCAAGCTTCTGCGGCACAGGCACAGCCTCATCATCATCGCCGAAATCGAGGCCGCTGTCTGCATCAAAGGTGAAATTATCAACATTTGACGCCGCAACATAGCCCCCTGCAAAAGCCGCCAAATCAGGCTTGACAGGCTCGCTTACAGGGATAAAGCTGCTTTCGGAAACATGAGGCTCAGCCTTTTTTTCGGGAACCGCTTCAGGCTCAGGCACATATGGCGGCATGGGCTCCTGCGCTGTTTCTGCAACGGTTTCGGCAGGCTGAGCGGCAACCTGCTCCGGGTCATAAAAAATGCTTTCGTCAAAGGAATCGTCAAGCCATGAATCGTCAAAGCTGCTAAAATCAAAGCTTGATTTCGTTCCTGAACCGAACATATCGAGATTATATGAAAAATCGGGTTCTTTCTTTGCAAAGGTCATCTCTATTTCAGGCTCAGACTCCGAACTGTTTATCACGCCGTCAATGGAAAAATCCGGTTCAGGCTCTTCAATATCTTCATCCATATCAAAAATGAAGCCGTCATCATCTTCTTCGTCGTCATTGTCTTCATCTTCTTCGTCTTCTTCGTCATAGTCATCATCGGCTTCGGCTGTGGGAGCAGAATAATTTTCATTTTCAAGCTCTTCCGTAAAGCTCTGTTCGGGCTCGTCATCTAAAACCGATTCAATTTCAAACTGCTGAGCTTGCGCAGCGGCATCTTCACCGTCTTCACTTACCGACTTGTATTTTTTTATAAGATCCTCGAAATTAGAACCGCTTGAGCCAAAGGTGTATCCGTCATCTTTCATTCCTTATCATTCCTTTCGCTTAAATATTCAATCAGCATATGCAGGGCATTTGAAGCCGCCACATACCTGTTATATTCTCTCGCATTTTTTCCTGTTCGCAGTTCACGCACCTGAGTTTTTTCTGCACAGGAAAAGCCTATATAAGCCAAGCCTGCAGGTCTTCCGTCGCTCGCCGCATCAGGGCCTGCAAAACCCGTTACGCTCAGTCCGAAATCCGCCCCCGAAAGCTTGCGAACACCCTGCGCCATTTCGGCTGCCGCCTGCTCGCTGACTTCGGTGTATTTATCCAGCGTTTCAGCATTTACACCGAGAAGCTTCTGCTTAACTTCGTTTGAATAGGAAACTATTCCGTACTCAAAAACAGAGGATGCACCGGGTATATCAGTTATACGCTTTGCTATATATCCCCCTGTACAGCTTTCTGCAAGGGCAAGGGTCTTGTCCGCTTTTTTCAGCAGCTCAACCGCCTTTTCCTCTAAGCTTTGGCAGTCTATGCCGTAAATATATTTGCCTATGCGCTGTTTTATCTTTTCTATTGCTTCGTCACACATTCGAGCGGCCTTTTCCTCGTTTTCCGCCCTTGCGGTTACTCTGAGCAAGGCTTCGCCGTCCTTTGCATAGGGAGCAACGGTTGGATTTTCACCGTTTAATAAATCCTTAACCCTCGACGCCATATCCGATTCGCCTATGCCGAAGGTTCGCACCTGTTTTGAGAGGATTACACCGCCTGTTTTTTTAGCAAGGTAGGGCTTGACCTCATTTTCAAACATTGGTATCAGCTCACGGGGAGGGCCGGGAAGCATTATGGCAATTTTGCCGTTTTTTTCAACGGCACAGCCCGGCGCAGTGCCGTTGGCGTTTTTGAGCACAATGCCGTTTTTCTTCGGCACAAAGGCTTGCTTTGAATTGTTTTCGGGCATTGCCAAACCCTTAGATGAAAAATAATTTTTAATTCCCTGCAAAATTTCTTCGTCAAGCACAAGCTCCTCGTCCATGACTTCGCAACAGATTTCTTTTGTCAAATCGTCCGCAGTAGGGCCTAAGCCGCCGCTGAGAATAACCAAATCGCTTTCTGCCAAAGCCTTTGATATGCTCTCCCTCATGCGGTCAGGATTATCTCCAACCACCTGCTGATGATGAAGCCCTATGCCCAGAGCCGCAAGCTCACGGCTGAGATACTGAGCGTTTGTATTAAGGATATCGCCGAGCAACAGCTCAGTACCCACGCAAATAATTTCACAGTTCATAGCTAACCAACCTATCAGTTAATAACAACTTTTCTCACATTTTCTATTGCCCGTTCCACAAGCTCGCCGACATTCAGCGCCGCCTCTGCCGCCTCAACATCGTGAAGCTTAGGACGGGTACGGGGATGGCGCGGAGTAAACACCGTACAGCAATCCTCAAAGGGTAAAATAGAAATATCAAAGGTATCAATTTTGCGTGAAATTGAAATAATCTCATCCTTATCCATACCGATAAGAGGACGGAACACGGGCACATCTGCCACAGCATCGGTGCAGGCGATTGCGCCCATAGTTTGGCTGGCAACCTGACCGAGGCTTTCGCCCGTTATAAGAGCACCGCAGCCCGAGCGGCTCGCTATGCGCTGAGCGCAGAGCACCATAAGGCGGCGCATTATTATTGTAAACAAATCTTCAGGGCATTTATCACGGATAGCCTCCTGAATTTCGGTGAACTCAACAATAGTCAGCTCAATTCTGCCGGCATAGCGTGCAACCTTTTTTAGCAAATCGAGAACCTTTTGCTCAGCTCTCTCGCTTGTGTAAGGGGGAGAAGCAAAGTGAATAGCAGTCAGTTCAACGCCTCTCTTTGCCATCATCCAGCCTGCAACGGGGCTGTCAATACCGCCGGAAACCATGAGTGCCGCCTTGCCGGCAGTTCCCACAGGCATACCGCCTGCGCCCTTGAGCTGATTTGCATGAACGAATATATCACGGTCACGAACCTCAACCATAACGGTGAGTTCGGGATTATGAACATCAACCTCAAGATGAGGGAACTGCTCAAGAAGCTTGCCTCCGAGTTCAAGACAGATTTTGGGAGAATCGAATGGGAACTTTTTATCTGAACGCTTTGCAGCAACCTTAAAGGTTTTTGCTTCAAGAAGCTGCTGCTCTAAATAGCTGCCTGTCTGCTCCAAAACCAAATCAAAATCTTTATCAAGCTTCAGCGCACGGGAAAAGCCCGCAATGCCGAAAACACGGGATATACGCTCAACTGCCTCGTCAAGGTCAAATCCGTCTTCGCCCTCAATCTTTATTGTAGACTGGGCAGGGGTAAAGGTAACCGCACCCAAATCGCTCAGCCTGCGGCGCATATTTTTAATCATCACATCTTCAAAAGTGCGGCGGTTAAGTCCTTTTAGGGCAAGCTCGCCGTTTTTAATCAAAATAACTTCTTTCATATATTTAATCCTTGTAAAAATATAATTACATTTTCTTTCTTAAAGAGCTCTCTGCGCTCTCCAATCCGCAAAGGAGCATATCAATTTCCTCCTTGGTAGTAAACCTGGAAAAGCTAATACGCAGTGCGCTGTCAATCCGCTCAGGCGGCAGCCCCATTGCCGTTAAAACCTTGCTGCGGTGTCCCTTTGAGCAAGCTGAGCCGCCCGAAACATAAATTCCTCTGTCGGACAGGAAGTTCAGCACCGTTTGGGAGGGATGACCGGGAAGAGATATATTCACAATATAAGGCAGCGCATCATCACCGGAATTTATGCAAAGGCCGTCAATTTTAACGGCTTCCGCCACAAAATAATCTCTGAGCTGTCTTGTTTTTGCCAGCTGTTCCGTCAAATTCGGCAGCTCCTCTACAGCACCCCACATGCCCATAATCGCAGGCATAGGCTGAGTGCCCGAATAGATTTTTCCCTCTTGCCCGCCGCCTAAAACATAGGGCGCAAGCCTGACGCCCTTACGCACATACAAAATTCCAACGCCCTTGGGGCCGTTGATTTTATGTCCGCTGGCGCTGAGCAAATCCACACCCATGCGTGAGGGCTTGAGGGGCATTTTTCCGTAGGCCTGTACGGCATCGCAATGAATCAGCGCAGGTGCGCCTGCCGCACGCACGGCGGCTTTCGCCGCTTCTACAGGCATAATACTGCCCACTTCATTATTGACGCACATAATGCTGACCAAAATAGTTTTGCTGTTAACCGCTTTCATCAAATCGCTGCGGTTAATTCTACCCAATTTATCCACCTTGAGGTATATAACCTCAAAGCCTTCTTTTTCAAGGCTCGCCATGCACTCGTAAACGCTTGGATGCTCCACGCAGGTTGTGACAATTCGGTTGCCCCTGCGGCGAAGAGCATGTACTGCACCGAAAACAGCGGCATTATTTGCAAGAGAGCCGCTGTTTGTGAAAATAATCTCTTCTGCCTGGCAGAAAAGAGAATCTGCAACTGCCGCCCTTGCCGCCTCCAACTGCTTTTGTGAAGCTGTGCCGAGGCTGTGGAGAGAAGATGGATTGCCATAGTACTTATTTATCGCTTCAACTGTCTTTTCCTTTGCTGTTTGGCAAAGACAGGTTGTAGCGCTGTTGTCAAGATAAGCTTCCATGAAACTTAATTCACCTCAGCAATAAAATTTGAGATATAAAATATCTCTTCTATATATTATTCGCCTAATTGCCACATTGCTATAATTTCGCCCACAAGATTTTCGCCGTCAACTGCAACCGCCAAATCGCCGTCAAAAAACTGAGTACCGCAGCCGCTTTCGTCTACATAGGCATTTGCTGCGCAGAAGCTGCCATCGTAATAAACAACGCCGTCGCCGTTTTGAAGTGAGTCAACCTCAGCTTCTTTTAAAAGCCAAACCGAACGCTTGCCGTTTTCATCAACATCGGTAGCCATAGCGTAGCCGAACAGAAAAATATCCTTCGGCTCTTCACGGCTCAGGAAAAACACAGCGGAAAGGCAGCCCGAAACAGCAACAATCGCCGCCAAGGCAATAATAATTATAGCTTTTAAAATATCTGCAATTACTTTCACAGTATCAGCTCCGTAATCTGCGCAGGGCTGAAAGCCAGCATATCTGCGCCGTAGTCTTTAAGCTCTTTTTCGCCGCCGTAGCCGTAAACAGCGCCGATAGAAGCAATGCCAACCTTTTTTGCGCCCTCAATATCAAAAAGCCTGTCCCCCACCATAACGGTGCTTTCTTTTTCTGCACCTATGGCCTGCATTGCATCGGCAATCAGCTTGGGTTTGCCGGGGTCGGAATAGCCGATTTCGGGAGCGGAAACAAATTCAAAATATTTCTGAGCGCCAAGGTCTTTTAAGATCTCTTTGATATATTTGCCGGGCTTTGATGAAGCAACCGCTATTTTGCACCCCGCAGCCTGAAGCGTTTCAAGCACCTGCGGCATGCCCTCATAAAAATCACATTCAAACATACCGCCTGCCGAATAATGCTCTCGGTATTTGTCCACCATTTTTCGGGCTGTTTCTTCGTCTGCGCCGTAGAAGCCCATAAAACTTTCTAAAAGAGGAGGACCTACAAAGCGGCGAAGGCGGTTTGCATCCGTCTCATCGCAGCCGTAAGCCTGCAAAGCCAGCAAAGCACAGCGCATAACGCCTCTGCCCGTATCGGCAACAGTGCCGTCAAAATCGAAAAGAACATAATCGAATTTTTTTGCCATTTTTCTAAAATCCTCGACTAAAAAACACTTTTGGGTATAAAAACACACATATATTGACATTATATCATAAAACAATACTCAATGGTATAGAATTTTTGAAAAAATTATTATAAAATATAGGTAAATCATGCAACACTTTGCTTCATTTTTTACACTTATAAGATGAGTACTCAAAAAGCACGGAAAGGATGATTTATATGTTGAAAAAACTATTAAAATCAGGCACAGCTGTTCTGGCGGCAGCAGTTTTATTCCTTTCAGCCATGTTTTTTACGGATTACAGCCGTGTGAGCAGCCTAAAAGAGCCGATTTTCGCCAAACCCGAAGCCTCTGCAAGCACAATGTCAACAACTGCAAAGGGCATAGGCTACCGTGTTGATATAAAATACCATTTTGATGAAAACGGTAACCGAGGCATTGAGCAAATCGGCATGTATGCCTTCGGCAAGCTTATATTCGCAGCTATTACATAAGGACGGTGAAAAGCCTTGAAAAGCAACATTTCTCAGCTTGCAAAAAGAGCCAAAAGCGGCGATGCACGAGCTTTCGGTGAGATTTACAGCCTGTTTTCCGCCGAAATGTACCGCTATGCCCTCTATTCCTTGGGTAGTGAGCCTGCGGCGCAGGATGCCGTTCAGGACGCTGCGCTTGAAGCATGGAAAAACATAGGCAAACTCAAAGACGAAGAGGCGGCAAAGGCTTGGTTTTTCAAAATTCTGAACCGCTGCTGCAAGCACAGTCTGCGAGAAAAATACAGGGCTGATTTTACCGACCTCGACTCTGTTTCTCAACTGAGCAGTGAAGACGCAAGCGGTCAGATACAGCTGGGAATTGATTTGCTCCGCCTTATGGAAACACTCACAAAGGAAGAAAAAGATATAGTTCTGCTCAGCGCAGTCAGCGGACTGAACAGCCGTGAAATCGCAAAAATCATTGGCTTGCCTGCCGCTACCGTGCGCTCAAAGCTCTCACGGGCACTTGCCAAGCTCAGAACAAAGGAGGAAATGAAGAAATGAAGCGAAAGAATAAAGAAACCCTCAATTTCGTAAGGGATACATTAGCTCCCCTAAACGAAAAAATCGAAACACCCGATACATTGAGCGAAAACAGCATCGTAGCTCTTGTAGCCGATAAAAAGCAAAACAAAAAGTGCCGAGGCAAACGCATTTTGCGTACGCTCAGCACAGTGGCGGCGGCACTTATTATTGCCGTAGGCTTAGGCGTTTATATTGACAGTGCAACCAGAACGGAAATGCCGGAAATATATGCGCAGGCGGAATATCCCGTTTCGGGCAACAGGGAAGAAGATATTGTTGAATACTTCAAAGCGGCTTATGATAAACTCTATCGTGGTTACGGCGTTGACTATGTAGAAGAATCAATAGCTGGTAGCTTTTTTTTAAAAGGAGACACAGCCAAAAATGAATCCGGTTCGGAAAATACACAGGCAAGCGCAGACAATGCCGTTTTCGGCACAACCAACACGCAAATCGCTTCAATCGACGAGGATGACATAATCAAAAACGACGGCAAATATCTGTATATCCTCACAAGGAACAGCGTAAAGATTGTAGACGCCGCAAACATGAAGCTTATGAGCACAATTCCCCTTGATTTAGGCAATATCAATGTTTATGATAACGGAATTTATATTTACAAAAATCGCCTTGCAGTAATTGCATCAAAGGAATATGAAGAAGAAAAAACCTATATAAGGCTATACGATATCAGCGACAGAGCTGACCCTGAGCTTATAGAAGAATTTAATCAGCAAGGCTGCTTTTTCTCCTCTCGCCTTGTGGGCAGCAGAATAATTCTCCTCTCGCAATACTATTTTAATCCCGACTGCAAAAAGAGCGAAATAACCTATGATACGGTTGCTCCCCATGTTGGGCAAAACGGTGTAAGCAAGGCAATCGGTGCGCACATGATAACCGTAATACCTCCGGAAGACGAAAATTACTTCTCGTCCAATATAGTAATGACCACCGTTGACCTTGAGGACGCCGACCCCGAATTTATATCCTCGGCAGTTATAGGCAGCGGAAGCGACATCTATTGCACAAACGAAAACCTCTACATCATCAGCCACCGCAACCGATACGAAGAGATTGACGGAAGCGTTGAAAAATTTCGCTCGGTTACTCAAATCAACCGATTTTCCATTAAAGACGGCGTTATTGAGCATAAAGCAAGCGGCGAAGTTTCAGGCCGCACTCTCAATCAATTTTCTCTTGACGAAAGGAAAGGATATCTGCGAATTGCCACAACAGATAATTTTTCAAGCGCAGAACAGCAGAACATTATAACCGTTCTCGACATGAACCTGAAAGAGGTTGCAAAAATTGGCGGCATTGCACCCGGAGAAACGATTCAGTCCGTCAGATACATCGGTGATTACGGCTATGTTGTAACTTTCCTGCAAACCGACCCATTGTTTGTAATTGATTTTAAAGATATGAAAAATCCGAAAATTGTGGGCGAGCTTAAAATCCCCGGCTTTTCAAGCTATCTCCATCCCTTTAATGGGTATCTTGTGGGCATAGGCACGGACGGAGACGACAACGGCTCGGTCAACGCCCTGAAAATCTCCCTTTTTGATATCAGCGATCCGACGAAGCCTCAGGAAATCGACCGTTTCATTCTCAAAAACGCCTGGGCAAACAGCTTCCACAAATCGGTTATGGACTGCTCCGGCAAAAATATTTTGGGCTTCATTTACACCGATTACAGCACTGACTGCCAAAACTTCTGCACCCTCCAAATTAAGGACGGCAAAATAAAGCTTATCGGCAGTTACTCCAACGCAGACAGCTCTGACAGTGAAAGCGGAATGAGCTACAGCGCAAGCGGCTCACAGAGGCTGATTTACTACAACGCCGACGCCGACAAAGCCAATATTCAGCGCGGCACATACATCGGCGACACGCTTTACACTGTCTCCCTGTCCCGCATTTGCTCTTATCCCCTTTTCGGCGGCGAATGTACGGCAAAGCTGGATTATTAAACTGAAAAAAGCATGAAAAAAAGAGGCTGTTTTCAGCCTCTTTTTATGTTGCTTATTAAAAGCTTACTGTTCTACAGTATAAACGCTGACCTTTTTGCGGTCTTTGCCCATACGCTCGAATCTTACAACACCGTCAACCTTTGCGAAAAGAGTGTCGTCAGAACCCTTGCCGACATTGGTGCCGGGATGGATGTGAGTACCGCGCTGTCTTACAAGGATGTTGCCTGCAAGAACAAACTGACCGTCAGCACGCTTTGCACCAAGGCGCTTAGACTCTGAATCACGGCCGTTACGGGTTGAACCCATACCTTTTTTATGAGCGAAAAGCTGAATGTTTATTTTAAGCATTTGTGTTACCTCCGTAAATTACTTTTATGCTGCGAGGATAATTCTTCGCAAGCGATCTTATGTGTGCCTCAAGCCCGTTGAGTACCTTTTGCGCTTCTGCATTCTCTTGAGTCAATGTTAAAGCCATATAGCCATCATCAACCTCAATTTTTGCTTTTGCGCCGAATTCATCGGTTATTGTGTTTGCCGCCAGATACGCTGCCGAGGATACTGCGGCACAGACTATATCGTGACCGTGCTCTGCATAGCCGGCATGACCTGAGCAAACGAAGCCGATGTTTCGGTTTCCCTCACGGACAAACTTAAAGCGAACCATAGTTTAAATCAGCCGTTGATAGCGGAAATCTCAACCTTGGTGTAGGGCTGTCTGTGACCCATCTTGCGCTTCTCATTCTTCTTGGGCTTATAGGTGAATACGACAACCTTCTTAGCTTTGCCGTTTTTGATTGCCTTTGCGGTAACTGTTGCGCCCTCAACATAGGGTGCGCCAACTTTGATGGAATCGTCGGAGCCAACTGCGATAACCTTGTCGAAAACAACTTCGCTGTCTGCTTCAACATTGAGCTTCTCGATGAAAAGTGTGTCGCCGGCAGATACTTTATACTGCTTGCCGCCGGTTTCAATGATTGCGTACATTTTTTTACCTCTTTTAATAAGTCTCGCTATTCAGGGGTACCGCCCGTGAGCAGGCGGATTTGGGCGCAAAATTTGCGCAGACCCGTAATATGCGGCTTAGCTATTGTATCACAAGGTCTGCGCAATGTCAACAATTATTTTTTCATTTATCGGTTTTCTTGTCCAGCATGCCCGTATAGTACATAACGGCGGCGCCTGCAACGGAGGCAACGATGCCGGGGAAGAGCAATGTGCTTGCGCCCATAGCGGGGGCAAAAACAAGAACGATAATCATAACCAAAATTGGGAATACGGAAATCTTCCAATGCTTGATGAAATAGCCTGCGCCGAGAGCACCGAAGAGAGCCGGAAGAACCTGAGCAAAAGCGGGCTTGAGCAGAGCGTTATTTGTGAAAGCGTCGAGGAAGGGAGCAAATACAAGAACACCGATTGCAAGAATTACGGTTGTTACGATTGAAGAAGCGGCAATGGCGATAGTTGAAATAACCTCGCCCTCCTCGCTTGTAGCCTTGACCTTTGCGCCCTCCATGGCGTTGATTGCGCAGGGAAGCTTGAGGTTGGGGATATTGCCCGTAACGAAGGAGAGGTAAGTGCCGCCTCCGCCGAGCATGGGGGTATAGAGAATAACCTCAATAACCGAGGTTGCCCAATAAATAGGGATAAGCTTGAGAAGTCCGCTGAAAACCAGCTTTGCTTCAGGCCATACTCCGAGATAGAGGCAAACGGCCATTGGGAACATGAGCAAAACGCAAAGAGCAGTTACGCTGGAGATTCTTCCCCATGTATGAACACGGTCAAAATAAGATTTTGTTTTATTCTTCGCCATCATTAACCCCTCCATTCAAGCAATGCAATATCCTGCGGCAGCAGGTTGAATGCGGCAACTGCGGCAACCATTGCAATAATCATGCCGATGGGCATAACAAAAGGCTCCAGCCATGTGAGCTTGGCTTTTTTTGCAATAAGCTCCAAAATAATTGAAGAAATAACGGCAACAACAAGAGTGATAACGGAAACTACGCCTGCGCCGTCGCCGAAAGTTTCGGGCTTGCCTGCGCCTGCGATTGCACGGGCTACGAAAGCGCCGATAAGACCGATGAAAACTGCGGGAGAAACATAATCCATAAATTCGCCGAGGCTTCTCTTTTTCTTTTCGCCTGTTTGGGCGGCTGTTTCTGCCTTTTCCTCCGTCTTTCCCTTTTTGCCTGCGGAAAGGAACTTCTTGTGCAGGGGCTTTGCAAGGAAAGGAAGAAGAACGAGGGAGAAGCAGATGCCCAGAGTCATAACCCAGGCAATGCCTGCGTAAACGGTGGGGTCGGTAACGGTTGTCGCCATGCCCCCCTGATGTCCGAAAGCTTCCATAGCGGCTTCTGCTGCGGTTGATTCATACATGAGGTTGCCTATAACCGAAAGGCGAACCCACGGAATAACAAGGCCGAGGGCAGGAGCCAGAGCAATAACCGTTGCAAGAACGGAGAGAGCCGACGGAAGAGTGAAAAGAGCGCTTGAAGTGACTGCGTTTCGCAGTTTTTTAGTGTCCATGCCCAGAGCCTTGCCCTGCTTCCAAGCCTTAACAAGGAAGAAAACAGACTGACCCAGGACAAAAAGAACAACGACGCCTGCAATTAAATACAAGCCGGGACTGCTTTTAAAATCAGTTGTATTCGCCAACCAAAATCACCTATCCTTATATTTGATTAATACAGTAATCATATATTAAAATGCAAAATATGTCAATAAAAATTGACTATCAAATAAAAGCATGGTAGAATAAAAAAACAATGATTTGGGAGGTTATTTCATGCCTAAAAGACAAGATTATATAACTTGGGACGAATATTTTATGGGTATTGCCCTGCTTTCAGCCCGACGCAGCAAGGACCCCAACACTCAGGTGGGAGCCTGCATCGTCAGCAATGCAAATAAAATCATGTCTGTTGGCTACAACGGGTTTCCTCTGGGCTGCAGTGACGAGGAATTTCCTTGGGAGCGTGAGGGCAACGAATACGACACAAAATACCCCTATGTCTGCCACGCAGAGCTAAACGCAATTCTCAACAACGCAGGCGGCGATTTGAGAGGCTGTAAAATTTATGTTGCTCTCTTTCCCTGCAACGAATGTGCAAAGGCAATAATTCAGTCCGGCATTACCGAGGTCGTTTACCTTTCGGATAAATACGCAGACACTCCCGGCACAAGAGCCTCCAAGCGTATGTTCAACGCCGCAGGAGTTAAGCTTCGCAAGCTCATTTTGAGCCACGACAGCCTTACAATAAACTTTAAGGAAGAATCGGTTTGAGCATTAACCTCATTGACAAAAGCAACCACAAATATAACCGCACTTTCACTCAGCCCCACACCCTTATTAACGGTCAGGCAATCCACCGATGCGGAAGAATGCGTTTCGGTTTGAGCACCCTTGCCAATGTGGGAAGCGGCGTTATTGCGGTTTATAACCTCATGCTCCTGCTCAACCGTCAGCCCGTTTTGGCAGATATTGCAAGAGAGCTTTACATCCGCGCCCGAACTCCGTTGGGGCTTTGGGGAGTTCATCCGCTGCGCCTCTTCCGCTATTTTTCGGCTCATTATATACCCGTAAATTTGGAGAGAGATTTCAAATCCTTTTGCGAAAAATTCACGCCCGGTCACTGCGGAATTATTATTCTCAAAGCTCGCAGAGGTCTGTTTTCCGTGCCTCATGCAGCGGCGATTGAAAACGACCGAGGCAAAATCTATGTCTATAACCGCTTTGCCGCCTCAGGCAGACGCTATGAATTCAGCGAAGCTCAGTATGCCGCCAACGCAAAGAATTTTATTGTGGGATATTATATCCTCGGCGAATAAATAACCGAACAAAAAAGATGCTGTACAAAAGCGAAACTTTGTACGGCATCTTTTGTTTTGTTATGAATCGTTAATTATAAATTGTAAGGGACGGCAGGATAATGATAACGCAGTTTTATTGTGC
Organism: uncultured Oscillospiraceae bacterium; assembly: GCA_949297075.1. Classification (GTDB taxonomy): domain Bacteria; phylum Bacillota; class Clostridia; order Oscillospirales; family Acutalibacteraceae; genus UBA8612. Next base: position 23,663 of record CASFRX010000006.1, read on the forward strand.
TTCGCACAGTTTAGAACTCCCTCAGTCACCTACGGTGACTGCTCCCTCAAGAGGGAGCCAACATAGTATCATCTAAAAACATTCTTTTTATCTCTTTTCCCTAAGCCATTGGAAGCATTACCGTTGCGGTGAACATATCGCCGTCAATTTGAATATCGAACTTTCCGCCCTGCAATTCGCACAAATCACGGGCAATGGAAAGTCCTAAGCCGCTGCCCTCGCCGCTTCGGGAAGCATCTCCTCGTACGAAGCGGTCCATAAGCTGTTCGGCAGGAATATTCAGGGGGTCATTTGAAATATTCTTGAAGGTCACCGCACCCATGCCGTCCTTTTCGCTGACCTCAACATAGGCTCTCGTGCCGGGCATAGCGTATTTCCCTATGTTTGAAATTATATTTTCAAGAATACGGTAGGTTTTCTGTCCGTCCGCCAGAACTATGGGATTAATTTCAGGCTCTCCAAAGCGAACATCTATGTTTTTTTCCGCAAGGGGCGCTTCGTTTTCTCCCAAGGCCTGCGCCACAAGCTCATATAGGTTCACCTGAGTTTTCTGCAGCTCAACCGCGCCCGTGGAAACCCTTGTAGCCTCGGTCAAATCCTCAATAAGCTGTTTGAGCCTGAAGGATTTTTCAATGAGAATATCCGCATATCCGTCAACCTCTTCGTCTGCTATTTCGCTGCGCTTAATGAGGTCGGAATAGGTTATAATTGAAGTGAGAGGCGTTTTCAAATCGTGAGAAACATTTGTAATCAAATCCATCTTTGCCTTTTGCTCACGAACAGCGGAATCAACTGCAATTTTCATACCCGAACGCATCTGCGCTATATCTTCTGCCAGCTCAACCATGATTTTGGGCATATTTTTTCCGCTGAAATCAGCCTCAAAATCGCCATGCTGAGTTTTCTTGACGGTATCGCTGATTTTGTCGAGAGCTTTAGCGTAAAAATAAAGCACAAGCACTAAGCCAACATTGAGTAAGACGAGCATAATCAACGCAAGCAATACGGCACCCTCACCGCTATTAACGCACATCAAAAGCCAGAGCAGGTATGAAATTCCGAAATATACGGCCAAAAATATTGCCAGCTGACGGCGAACTCCGTTTTTGCGGTCGGAGCTGTTTGCCTTGAGCTTTACTGCAATTTTTTTAATCAGCTTATACGGTAGGGCAGCAATCAAGCGTTTGAAATAGACCTTGCCTTTGATGCTTTTGATAACCGTAATCAGCCAGTTCATAAACAGAGCGTAGCAAGCTGCGGCGCAGACGGCGCAGCCAAGCTCCAACAAGGTTATTGCAAAACCGTATGTGATATATTGCCGATAGTCCTCAACGATGTATTTTAGCATAGTAACCACACATACACCGGCGGCAGCCGCACCGCCAAGGCACAGTACAGCATGGATTTCTCCGGGAATTTTGCTCTGCCAGCCAAGCTTGGCATTGCCCTTAGCATTGAGGATAATCAGCAGCACCGTGAGGGCAAGGGCAAGGGCGGCAGATATAATGCCGATAACAGCTATGAGGTAAATAATATTCGCCGCTTCACGGTACTCCGTGTAAACTGTGTACATGGGGTCAGCAGTGCTGAGGGTAGTTTTCTCAAAGCTTATGTAGACCGTTGATTTTGCAGGATTAAGAAAATCAATACATCCCAAGACATAGCTTGATTTGTTATAGCCGTCCTGCCAGCCGTAACGGATTGAATTAAAGAACTGCGACAGATAAGCGGTGTTTTTAATGAGCTTTCCGTCAAAATCCTTTGCCCTATCCCCTGTAATGGCGGAATATTCACCTGTCATTTCGCTGTATTCAATAAATTTGGAATTAACAGCAACCGTATCAAAATTATTGTCGGAAGAAACCATCCATGTTTCTTTTTCATATGCTTTCACAAATTCTGCCGCATTCAAATATGGGCTGTTTGTGAAAACTTCCCCGGTTTTTTCGTTGATTATCATATATTTAATACTTGAATACAGGGAGAGATAGTCTCTCAAAAAATCATACTCATTGCGGTAATCTGTTACATTCAACGAATACGATTGCTTTCGATAGTTGTAATATTCAGCAACGGCCTCCCTGTCAACTGCATAGCTTCCGTCCTCAAGCAGAGTGAAGAACGGGTTTTCGGTTACATCTCTAACTCCTATTAATTGATCATATTTTCCGGAATAATAGACTGCACCGTCTTCAAAGTAATAATCCCATTCATCATTATTTTCCAAGTAGTCCAAAAGCTCATTAAAAACATTCAGCTTTTTTTCAAGCTCGCCGATTTCATATTCAACTTGCTTGGCGGCGCTTTTTGCCGCATACTGCTCCATGAGCTTTTCGAGCTTGCCGTTTTCAAAAACCTTGCCGTCCTCGTAGGTTATGTGAACACGGCGCATAGCATAATAAGCAAAGCCGATTTCATCCAAAGCCGCTTTTGATAGCAAAGGCTCTTTCACCGTTTCGCTTATATTATCCGTGCTGTAGATATAGCCTGCCAAGCCGGCGAATCTTGCGGCTCGGCTCAGAGCAAAGCCGCTTGTGCCAACCAAAATGAGGCAGAGCAAAAAGCAGACGATTCGTATAGCTTTAAATTTTTTCGATTTTGTATCCAATTCCCCACACCACCTTCAAGTATTTCGGGTTTTTAGGGTCAAGCTCAATCTTTTCCCTAATTCTGCGAATATGTACGGTTACGGTTTTGTCCGTTGCAAAGCACGGCTCATTCCAAACCGCCTCATAAATTTGTGATGTGGAAAGCACCTTACCTAAATTTGTCATTAAATATTCCATTATGCCGTATTCCGTCGCTGTGAGCTTCACCGGCTCATCGGCAACGGTTACGGTGTGCGCCTCTTTGTCCAGCGCCAAATCCCCTGTGACTATACAGGTCTTTGCAGGGGTCGCCTTTCCCCCAAGGCTCGTATATCGCCTGATTTGAGATTTAACTCTTGCAACAAGCTCAAGGGGATTAAAGGGCTTGGTCATATAGTCATCTGCTCCGAAGCCGAGGCCTGTTATTTTGTCCGTATCCTCGCTTTTTGCCGACAGGAACAAAATAGGCACATTGCTCTTTTCCCTGATTGCAAGAGTTGCCTGCATTCCGTCCATAACAGGCATCATTATGTCGATTATAATGCAGTGCAGTTCATTATTTTCGGCAATTTCAAGAGCCTGTTTGCCGTTGTAGGCTTTATGAACATTGTAGCCCTCTAACTTTAAGTAAATTTCGATAGAGTTAACTATTGCGACATCATCATCGCAAACCAAAATGTTTATCTTGTTTCCCTCCTCTCTTTGCTTTCCACAGTTTTGATTATAGACTGCGATAGTTACAAAACAAGGTGCAAATTTATTACAAGTTTTCTAATATTCTAAGCGCAAAACCCTGAGCCGCAGGTAAAGGCTCAAAACGGCGGGAATAATTGCCGCTGCCCATAGATTCCATAACAAAAAGAAGCTTTTTCTTCATGGCTTTTCTCCAAATTTTCCTTGCCGGTCAGATTTACAAATTAAGCATAACATTTTATATTCTTTTTTTCAATGGTATAAATATAAAAATGCCATTCCGAGCAAAAACCCGAAATGGCATTGCATTACAGCATTCTTATTTGATATACGGCAAGGGGTTTACTGTATTGCCGTTTACAATAACCTCAAAATGAAGGTGTGCGCCGGAGCTGTTGCCTGTGTTACCCACACGGCCTATTGCCTGTCCGCGGGAAACACGCTGACCGACGGAAACGGAAATAGAGCCGTCCAGCATATGAGCATATCTTGTCTTAACGCCGTTGCCGTGGTTGATAACAACCTGGTTGCCGTAGCTTCGGTTGCTGAACTTGACAAGCTCAACCGTGCCGCTGTCTGCCGCCAAAACGAGCTTGCCTGAAGCATTGCCGCCGGAAATATCAACGCCCGTATGCCAGCCGCTTCGGCGGTTGCCGTAATTAGATGTGATAGTATAAAGTCCTGAAACAGGCCAGACCATCTTTCCTGTTGAAACAACCTCGTAGCTGCCGCCGTAGCCCGTAGAGGGGCGCTTTGTGCCTATCTGAATCTTTTCGTTTGTAGGCTCAATGAGGGTTACACGGTCAATTTCCTTGGTTGAAATCTGAACGCCGTCGATATAAGTTACAAGATAAGTTACCCTATCCGTACCCTTTACGCCCTTGCGGATAACCCGTCTGTCGCCTCTGAAGAGCTTGTCGGATTCAACCTTTTCCGTTTCATATCTTGTGGATTCGTTCTTTTCCACAACTCGGATAATCTTAACACGCACAAAATTGACCTCGGAGGAAATCATAAGCTCTGTGCCTGTTTTGAAAACATCAAAGTTTACATTGGGGTTGAGAGCCATTAGCTTCGATGTGGGAATATCAAAGGACTGAGCGATTTCGGAGGGCGTGTCGCCATCCTTTACCGTGTAGTAAACAGCCTCGCTCTTCTTTTCGTTTTCAAGGGCATTGAGAAGCTTGGAGGCCTCCCACATTCCGCTGTCATCATCGGAATAAAGACCCTGCCTAAATTCAACATCCTCGACAAAATCGGCAAAAGAATTTTCATCGTCTGCATCAATTTTATATTTATCCTCAGCCTTGGCAAGAAGGCTGTTGAAAACGCTTCGAGCATCGGTTTCGTTTTTGACTGCACAAATAAATTCGCCGTCAATATAAACTCCGCAGGCATTTGTCAGCCTTGAATCGGAGTTTTCTATCAGCTTATCGCTGATTGAATCCGCATCGCTGAGCTGATTCAAGCGCACTCTCGCAATCTTATAAGTGGGGTTGGCAATGAGGTTCTCGTCCTCGCCTGATGCACCGGAATCAATGCGATCCTTAACAATGGTCCGTGCCTCAATAAACACGGATTCATCGCTGATATAGCCCAGGGAACACTCCTCGCCGTTATTGTCAACCACAACCTCCAAAGCATAGGTAGAGCTTGTCCAGTGGCCGACGGTTATAATCAGCACGGCAAGAGAAACTATGGGCAAAAGGGTATTAACAGCCGTTTTTAGCAGATGGGGATGAACCTTGAATAAGCTGCCCTTAGGCTTTTTAATCGAGTGGGAATCGTTGGCAAATTTTTTAATATCCTCCACAGCTGCGTGGAATGAGCGCATGACTATTTTATCAAAGAAAACATAAACCAGCCCTGCAAAAACCGCCAAAGCGTGTACGGGGCGGCGCAAAAGGGATTTAACACCACTGAAAAAGCGGCGGATACGGCGAATAACCTGCAAGCCGAAATAATAGACCCAATCATAGAATGGGCTTGTATCACGCTCAGTCAGCTCAATTACGGGCTTTTCGAGCTTTTCCTCTTTTTTCTCCTCTTCGGGAAGCTTGTAAACCGGCTTTTCAACGGCAAATATCGGAGAATAGGCAAGGAAAGAGAATATGCCGTAATCCTCATAGGAGGCAACCGCCGACGGTTCTTCATCTATTTCAGATACGGAAATAAAATCCTCTTGAGCTTCTTTTGCTTCAATTTTGCTTTCGTCTTGCTCGTTTATCGCTTCAAGCTCTTTGTTATCTGCCAACGGTTACACCACCTTTCCTATCTGTTTCGTTCTAAAAGTTAAAAAGTAACAAATTTGTAACCATTCAATTCAAATAGTTACAAATTTGTAATTATTATAGCATAAACCCGAACTTTTATTTTTTCAAAAAAGAATATTCCTTATTTTTCCGGATATTTTAGGCTTTTGACAGTTACGGTTTTCATAACCTCTGCCATTTTTTTCGCCTCTTTTTTTGCTCCTGCAAGGTCATGTTCACGGTAATTACCACATTCCTCAGGGCTGACTCCTGGAATTTCGCCCTCATAGGCGGCAATAAAATCAAAAGCCTGCTTGGTCATTTCAATAGCCTGCTCGTGGTTAATATCGCTGCTGCGAACAAGAAAATAGAAGCCTGTACGGCAGCCCATGGGGCCGAAGTAAATAACGCCGCTGCTCAAAGGAGTGTTGCGCACAAAGGTGGCAAAAAGATGCTCAACAGTATGTATAGCGCCGTTTTCAATAACAGCTTCAACATTCGGTCTGCGGCAGCGGATATCGTAGGTCACGATATCGCCGTCAACACGGGAAACATACATACCGCAGGGCAGTATGGTATGGTCGATGGTGAAACTTGCAATTTTTTCCATAACAAAAATCCTTTAAACCTTAAAAATTCTTTTGGCGGCGCCGCCTTTTTCCAGCAATATACGCAGGGGTATGCCCAGAACACAGCAGACAGCCAATTCGCCTATACCAACCTGCAAAGCGGAAATGGCAAAACCTGCCCAGCTGATACCCTCAGGCAGAAATACAGCAATTTCAATGCCGATAATAACGGCGTTGAAAACAGTAGACAAAACGGGGGCTATGGCATAGCCAAGCTTTCCACCCGCTTTTCGGGTGACATATGTAAAATAAGCCGCAAGGAAAGTTGCCAGCGTGCCGAGAACAATATCCAAAATACCGAAAGGACTGCCGAGATTGCCTATTAAACAGCCGATGGTCAAACCGGAAATAGCCGCAGGGGTGAAAACGGCAAGCACGGTCAGTGCTTCGGAAAAGCGGAACTGAATACTGCCGTAAGCTAAGTTGAAAACAGAGGCCGCATAGGTCAGCGCCGCATAGAGAGCGGCAATAACAGCCGCCTGAGCTATATAAAAAGTTACCTTTTTATTTGAGCGATTCATCATAATACAGAAACTTCAATAGTGTTAATCACAACATCCACAACGGGTTTATCGCCTCTTGCGGTTTCCACATTTGCAATGGCGTCAACAACATCCATGCCCTCGAATACCTGACCGAAAACGGTGTGCTTGAAATCGAGCCAGGGCGTGCCGCCCACAGCCTTGTAGTTTTCAACTGTTTCTGCGGGAAAGCCGCGGTCGCCAAGCTGTTTCATCTGCTCAATAAGGTCGCGGCTGACTTCGTCTGCCTGAACAATGAAGAACTGACTGCCGTTTGTGCCGGGACCTGCGTTTGCCATGGAGAGCGCACCGCGAAGATTGTGGAGGTCTACGCAGAATTCATCTTCAAAAGGTCTGCCCCAAATGCTCTCGCCGCCGCAGCCTGTGCCCTCAGGGTCACCGCCCTGAATCATGAAATCGTTAATAACTCTGTGGAAAATAAGGCCGTCATAATAGCCGTTCTTTGCGTGAGTTGTGAAATTCTCAACAGTTTTGGGTGCAGCCTCAGGAAAAAGGCGAATTTTAATATCACCCATAGATGTTTTTATGGCTGCAATAGTTTCGCCTGCAACAGGCTTTTCAAGCTGTAAAATCATTTTATTATCTCCTTGTTCATAAATAAAACTAATCAATTATCAGTCAATATTGAATGCGTTGTAGGTGTAGAAAGTGAGTCTCAAATTGCTGTCCTCAGGCAGCTTATACTGCTCGTAGTATTCATCACCGTACCAGAAAGCGGCAACATAAACGCCTCTGCGGTTGCCCGACCAAGTGGCATTATAGATGCCGTCAGCCGGCTTTTCGGGGAGCACATCTTCGGTCTTGAGGTCGCTGAGTGGAGAGGATTTATAAATGCCGAAGCCTGCACCCTCAAGCTTTGCAATATACTCGCAAAATTCCTCATAATCAATTTCGTCAACGGAAATTTCGTAAATATAGCCCTTGTCGTTTTTGCTGTCTTTGAAATTCTTAATTTTTCCGTCGGGAGCGGGAATATCCTTGAAGAAAGCGTCTTCGGGCCAAGGGAAAGTCTTTTCAACTACCGTTGTTTCGCCTCCGGCAGGGTTTTTGTTACAACCTGCAAAACAGAACAAAAGGGACACCGCAAGCAATGCGCACATTATCTTTTTCATAGTCCGTCTCTCCTTTTAAGCATATTTAATCCTTATTATTATAATAGCAAGCACTAAAAAAAGCAAGTGCAAACAAAGTTTTTCGATGTATTTTAAAAAATGCTTGCAAAGCTGAGCATAATTGTATATAATATACAAGCGTTGAAAATATCATATTTGCTGGTGTGGCTCAATGGCAGAGCAGCTCATTCGTAATGAGCAGGTTGCAGGTTCGATTCCCGTCACCAGCTCCAGTAAAAGGGGCTGTAAAAAAACAGCCTAATAAAAAATTGACTGCAAGAAATCCGAAAAGGATATACTTGCAGTCTTTTTTGTGGTAAAATTGAGTTGTGCAAAACAAATATAACCAAGAAAAGCGAAGAATAGAAGATATATCTCTTGGACTGATTATTATGTAAAGTAATGAAAGGTTGTGACATTGTTGAAAAAATTCATAAATATTTTTGATTATTTTTCTATTGTGTATTCCTTGTGTTTATATTACCTCAATTCATACAAGTCTCTTATCATCAACACCTGATACTTCAAAATGGATTACCCAAAATAATGAATTTTTAATTGTTCCTATAATTGATAGTTATGTTACATTTCGTGTCGAAAACCAGCAGGGAGAAGTTGTCTTTATATGTAATAAAGAATGGCGAACTTGAGATTTTAAATCGTTGAATATTGATAGTAACAATGTAATTACGATTGCTACTGGCGATATGGGAATTGAGAAATATTATTATAATGGCGAAACATGGATTTACCAATCAGGCGACGGTTCTATGATTGACACGGTTACTAAAGCAGAAGCTAAAGCTTTAGCAAAGTCTGCATTTGGAGAAAAAAGCCAGAGGGTCCTCAAAAACACGGTGGAGATAAGCCGGGATATTTAAACTTTCCCCATAAACCTATAGTTTTGATTTCTCGGACAAAAGAGTTTTACCGTAACTATTGACTTTCCTGTGGGAATGTGATAAAGTTTTATAGATAAAAGATTGGTATTTATACTTTAATTATTAAACTCGGAGGTTTTATCATGAACAGAATCAAAACTATCGAAACTAAGGATCTCAACAAAACAGTTAAGAACGGCGGCTGCGGCGAATGCCAGACATCCTGCCAGTCTGCTTGCAAAACTTCCTGCGGCGTTGCAAATCAGGAGTGCGAAAACAAGAAGAACAACGGCTAATTCAAAGCCGATTTGTAAAAACGCTGTCTTTCGGGGCAGCGTTTTGCATTTAATGAGGAGAAAACATGGTACATCAATATAAACTAAACGGATACAACATTGTGCTTGACACCTGCAGCGGCTCTGTTCACACGGTTGACGAGGTGGCTTATGATATTATCTCAATGTATAAGAGCGCAAGCGAGGAAGAAATAGCAGAAGCTATACTTAAAAAATATGCTCATATGCCCGATGTGACAAGAGAGGAAATTCTCCTTTGCCTCGGCGATATAAAGGCTCTTGAAGAAAGCGGAAAGCTTTATTCCGAGGATGAATACGAAGACCTTGCGCGCAGCTACAAAAACAACAGCAATGTCATCAAGGCGCTCTGCCTTCATGTTGCTCACACCTGCAACCTCAACTGCTCCTACTGCTTTGCAAGCCAAGGCAAGTATCAGGGCGACCGTGCCGTAATGAGCTTTGAGGTGGGCAAGCAGGCTTTTGATTTCCTTATTGCCAACTCAGGCGCAAGGCGCAACCTTGAGGTCGATTTCTTCGGCGGCGAGCCCCTTATGAATTGGGATGTGGTCAAACAGCTTGTGGCTTATGCGAGAAGCATTGAGAAAGAGCACAACAAGAATTTCCGCTTTACTCTCACCACCAACGGCCTGCTTATTGACGATGAGGTTATTGATTTCCTCAACAAGGAAATGAGCAATGTAGTTCTCAGCCTTGACGGACGCAAAGAAGTTCACGACCTTTTCAGAAAAGACTATGCAGGCAACGGAAGCTACGACAGGATAATTCCCAAGTTCAAGCGTCTGGTTGAATCACGAGGCGGCAAAAACTACTATATGCGAGGCACTTTCACACACAACAATGTGGATTTCACCGAGGATATTTTCCACATGGCTGACCTTGGCTTTACGGAGCTTAGCATGGAGCCGGTTGTTTGCGCTCCCGATGACCCCTGCGCCCTGACTGACGAGGATCTTCCAAAGCTCTGCGAGCAATACGAGATACTTGCCAAGGAAATGATAAAGCGCAAAAAAGAGGGCAGACCTTTCACCTTCTACCACTACATGATAGACCTTAAAAACGGCCCCTGCATATACAAGAGAATTACAGGCTGCGGCTCAGGCACGGAATACATGGCGGTAACCCCTTGGGGCGAGCTTTTCCCCTGCCACCAATTTGTCGGTGACCCCAAATACAGCCTCGGCAACATTTGGGACGGCGTTAAGAACAAGGAATGTCAGGACGAATTTCGCTCCTGCAACGCCTATGCACGAGAGGAATGTCGAGACTGTTGGGCAAAGCTCTACTGCTCCGGCGGATGTGCGGCAAACGCATACCACGCAACAGGCAGTATCGGCGGCATCTACAAATACGGCTGTGACCTGTTCAAAAAGCGCATAGAATGTGCAATTATGATGCAGGTTGCCGAAGCTGAGGAACAATGAACACACCTATAATTGATTTTGTAAAAAGATATTCGGAAAGCGGCACAGCCCGGTTTCACATGCCCGGACACAAGGGTCAGGGGGAGTACGCCCCCGATATTACCGAAATAAAGGGAGCGGACGAGCTTTACGGAGCTGACGGAATCATAGCCGAGAGCGAAAACAATGCGACAGCGCTTTTCGGTAGCGCTCACAGCTTTTATTCAACCGAGGGTTCAACCTTGGCTATAAAGGCAATGCTGACTCTTGCGGCTTCCCAAAGGCCTAAGGGAGAACGGCCTTTTTTTGTGGCGGCGAGGAACGCACACAAAGCCTTTATTTACGGCGTTGCAATGCTCGATGCAGAGGTTGAATGGCTCTATTCGGAGCAGGGACATATTTGCCTTTGCAAAATAAGCCCCGAAGAAGCGGAGCGAGCAATAAAGAATTGCCGCCGCAGGCCTGACGGACTTTACATAACCTCTCCCGATTATTTAGGGAACCTTGCGGATATTAAAGGAATTGCCGAAGTTTGTGATCGCCTCGGTGTTCCTCTTTTGGTGGACAATGCTCACGGCGCATATCTGAACTTTCTTGAAGAAAATATCCATCCCCTTGCTCTCGGCGCTTCCATGTGCGCCGATTCTGCTCACAAAACCTTGCCTGTTTTAACAGGGGGAGCATATTTGCATATAGCAAAAAAGGCAGAGCATTTTTGTCCAAGGGCAAGGGGCGCACTTGCCCTCTATGCTTCAACAAGCCCCTCTTACCTTATTTTGCAGTCCCTTGACGCTTGCAACAAATATGTTGCCGAATCGGACGGCAAAAGGCGAAAAATTGCGGTTGAATATGTTAAAACCGCAAGGGAAAGCTTGCAAAAAAATCATATTATTACCGAGGGTGATGAACCGCTTAAAATAGTGATAAACGCACCTGCTTCAGGCTACGACGGAAATGAGCTTGCCGAGATTTTCAGAAAAAACGGCATAGAACCTGAGTTTTGCGACAGAGATTATACCGTGCTTATGCTCAGCGAATTTAACAGCGGCAGAGAGCTTGAAATTTTGAGCAAGGCTTTTGCCGGCCTTGAAGCCAAAACACCCATACAGCGTGAAACCATAAGCCTGCCGAGGTGCAAAGCCGCTATGAGCATCAGAGAGGCGGTATTAGCCCCCTGCGAGAGCGTCAATGCACAGGAGGCCGAAGGCAGAATCTGCGCCCTGCCTACTGTTTCCTGCCCTCCTGCCGTGCCTGTTGCGGTCAGCGGAGAAATAATAGACAAGACTTGCATATCCGCCTTTTCCTACTACAGCTTAACAAAAATCGATGTTGTAAAAGAATAATAGCACTAAACCTCACTCTTAACCATAGTTGCTTTTGTGACTATGGTTTTTCTTTTCAAAAGCAAAAAGCCGATTGGATTTTTTTAAATTTTAAAAAAGTTTTCTATTTCGCCGACACCACATAAGGCAGTATTTCTTTAAAACGTGAAATTTTGGCACAATAATGTGTTAAAACCGCCCGATATGCGTCAGCATTATCGGACGGTTTTGCCTTTTTTTGTACTCATAATTTTCATTTTAAAGTGCTTCGCAGTTTCGTAAGATAGTAAAATTTCTTGTATTGAAGCCACAAAACGCAGCAAG
>CASFRX010000007.1 GCA_949297075.1 uncultured Oscillospiraceae bacterium
TAATGAAGCATAAATATAGGTAAGCAAAAAATGTTGTACTTTCTGATCACTTGCTTTAAAAAAGGCAAAAAGAAAAAGCCTGAAATCGGCTTGATTACAGGCTTTTTTGGTGGCGGAGAGTTAGGGATTCGAACCCTAGGTCCCTTTCGGGACACAGCATTTCGAGTGCTGCACCTTCGACCACTCGGACAACTCTCCGTATATGCTCTTTAGATACTATAGTATTTTAACAAAAGCGGCTCTTTTTGTCAATACAAATTGAGAAAGCTTGCGCTCTTGGATTTTTTATGTATTAAATCAAGGTAAATTCTTCAATAGCGCTGTTGAAATTTTAAATATGCACTGTTGAAATTTTAAATATGCGCCCTTGAAATCTCTTGAAATCTATGTTAAAATATAGAACGATTAAAGCTGTATTCAATTTTGCCGAAAAATATGAATCGGCGAATCTGTTTGCAGTCATTATGCTACATCGGCAAATACATATCGTCAGAAAGGAAATTAAAAAAATGAAGAAAGTTTTGTCAGTAGTTCTTGCTCTTGTTATGGTGCTTTCATGCACAATGTTTGCATCGGCAGAGGGTTCTTCACCCGTTCTCCGTTTTAATGATGACGGAGAATTTAAGATTCTGCACCTTTGCGATGCACAGGATGGATATCCTGCACACGAAGAAATGCTTGAATTTATAAACCATGTTCTTGATAAGTATGACCCTGACCTTGTTATCCTCGGTGGAGATAACACAGTCGGCTCTGCCGAAACAAAGGAAGAGGCTATTAAAGAGCTTGTTGCTCCCTTTGTTGAGCACGAAGTTTACTTTACCCTTGTTTTCGGCAACCACGACCGTGAGCAGGGTATCGGCAACGAAGAGCTTCTCGTTATGTATCAAAAAGCAGGCGGAAAATATTGCCTTGCCTATGATGCTGCTTCCTCCATCAGCGGTGTAGGTAACCACAATCTTCCCATCTTCTCATCCGATAATATTTTCAAGGTTGCATATAACCTCTATATGTTTGACAGCGGCACAGGCCACTACAAAGATGCCAACGGCAACGAAGGCTACGAATGTGTATATTCCGACCAGATTGAATGGTTTGAAAGAACAAACAATGCTTATACTACAGCTAACGGCGGTAAGGTTATTCCCTCCATGGCTTTCCAGCACATTATTGTAGGCGAAATCATGGATGTTTTTTACAAGGAAGCAGGTCCCCTCAGCGTTTACACAAAATTCTGCAACGGAAAGAACTATGATCTTCTCTTTGCAAACTTCAGCGCAATCAAGAACGGTATTATTTTAGAGCCTCCCTGTCCCGGTGTTGAAAACCACGGTCAGTTTGACGCTCTCGTAAGGCAGAATACAGTTGCTGTTTTCTCCGGTCACGACCATATCAACAACTTCACCGTTAACCTTAAGGGTGTTGATATTGTCAATACTGCCGGCGCAACATTTCAATCCTACGGTAACGATATGGCAAGAGGCGCTCGCCTTATCACTCTCCATGAGGGCAAGACAGAGTACGATTCACAGATTCTGACTATTTCCGAAGAAGTGATGGACGGCGCAGATATCAGCTACAGTAAAGTAACTGCTTTCTTCGGTTTTATTATGGGAAAAATTGTTACAGCATTTTTTGCTATGTTTTAATTAACGGAAAATTGATTTAATTAAATTTTACTTTTCCTTGAAAGTTTTTTTCCGCAAAACCTATCTTACGTGCTCAATGCGAACGACAGCGAACAGCGTGAAGAGCTTACAGTTACCAACACCAATACCGGCATATTAGTCGGCGGTGTATCGACCAAAAATATTTCCGCAAATAGCATTGCTTCACGCACGAAGTGCGCTTCTCGTGCCGCAAGGCACGCTTCGTTTCAAAATTCGCAGGGGACGGGTTTCCCGTCCCGATGAAATTTGTAAATTACATCTCAATAGAACATTTAGAGCCACTCCGATTTCGGAATGGCTCAATTTCTATCTATTTTTGCAACAAAAAAGCAAGGCTCACAAACGCCGACACCACATAAAGAAATACTGCCTTATGTGGTGTTGGCGAAATGAACCTTGCTTTAAATTTTGGCTGGGTGCTATTATTCAGCTTCTGTTGCAACAGGCTTCTTCGGCTCGATTTTGCCGTAGCGAGCGATGTTTGCAACATCTGAACGGGGGCTGCGTGCAGGCTGAGCCGGTGCGCTCTGCTCACGGGGAGCTTTGTTGCTGCCGTTTCTGCTGCGGTTATTGTAGCCGCCTCTGCCGCCTCGGTTGTTATAGCGGCCTCCCCTTGAATCGGGGTTTGTGGGCTTGAAGCCTTCTGCAAGGGTGATAACAACCTTGCGTTCGCTGTCTGAGCCGACGGAGTGAGAATCAACGCCCTCAATTTCTTGAATTGTGGTGTGTATAATTCTGCGCTCATAGGGATTCATGGGATCGAGAACAACATTTCTGCCGTTGCGGAGAACCTTATCGGCATTTCTCTTGGCAAGCTCTTTGAGAGTTTCTGCTCTCTTTTCTCTGTAGTTGCCTATGTTGATGGAAACACGCTTATAGTTTTCCTTGCCCCTGTTCATATAAAGACGGACAAGGTACTGAATAGCATCGAGAGTTTCGCCTCTTCTGCCGATAACTACGCCGTAGCTCTCGCCGCAGTCAAGGTCGATTGCTATGCTATCCTCCTCTTCCACGGAGAAAGTGACCTCACATTCTGTAATGCCTAAGCCCTTGAGGATAGAGCGAATATAATTTTCCGTGCCTGCAAATGCTTCAGGATTTGCAACAGGCTTTCGAACAGCAAGTTTAGGCGCTTCAATCTTCTTTTCAGGAGCAGCCTTAGCTACCTTTGCCGCTTTAGCGGGCTTTGCTGCCGGCTTTGTTTCTACAGGGTCGGGAGCTTCGTAATATGCTCTGACCTTTGCAGGAGTATTTTTGCCGAATATGCCGAGAGTCTTTTTCTTGGGCATTTCAAGAACTTCAAATTTAACATCAGCTTCAAAAGGAGCGTCAAGCTTAGCTTTCGCGTCTGCAAGCGCTTCCTCCGGTGTTTTGCCGGTGCCGATAGCTTCTTTAATCAAATTAATTTACCACCTTAATATTATTCTTCGTTTTTCTTTGCCGCTATGAGCTTAATGTTGGCTTCTTTAGAACGGCGATATATGGTTTCTTCAACCATTTGCTTTGCAATAATCTTCTCGGGAGAATAGAAATGACCTACAAGAAGAGTTTGTACAAAAGAGTAGATGTTGTTGATAATCCAGTAGATACCTATTGCCGCCGGGAACATGGTTGTAAAATAAAGAGAGAAAAGGGGCATGCCGAAGGTCATGCAGCCCATCGTAGGATTACTTGCCATGGCCGGATTATTGCGCTTGGAGCGAATGTGACCGATAAGAGATGTTGCCAAAGATGTAAGACAGGATAAAATAGGAATGATAAGGAGTATATTGAATACCTTAAAGCTGGGATTTGTGCTCAGAGAGTAGCCGAAGAAATCGAACTGCTCCGAACCGAAAACCTTAATTCTTTCGAGAACAGAAGCATCAACACCTGCTTCAAGGGCTGCATTCCAAATTTTTTCAATGTTATCGATAACTATAATTTCAATAGTTCTGCCTGCATTTGAGGCGAGCTTTTGCTCGGTAACAATATTTTTGAGAATCTCTAAAAATTCCTGCGGAATACGCAGAGCGTAGGTAAGGGGGTTGTAGACTGCGCCGTAAAGGCCGAAGATGATGGGCATTTGTATAGCCAGGGGCAAGCAGCCGCCTGCCATTGGGCTTGTGCCCTCTCTTTGATAAAGAGCCTGCTGCTCTTCTTGAATTTTCTGCTGTGCGTTTTTGTCGCCCTTGTAGCGCTCCTGAATACGGCGGAGCTTGGGCTGAAGACGCGCTTGCTTTGCCGTGCTTTTTTGCTGAGAAATCGAGCTTGGCAAAAGAACAATCTTGAAAAGCAGAGCAAACAAAGCAATAGCTATAAAGTAGTTGTTAACCAGGCCGTAAAACAAGCCCAGTATATAGCCGAACACGTCATAAAGCGGTTCCATGATGGCGTCCATTAATCGTCCTCCGAGTGATGTTTCTTTTTCGGTACAGGGTCGTACCCGCCCGGGAACAAAACATTGCACCTCAAAAGCCGACGAAGCGCTAAAAGTCCGCCTAAAAACAAACCGTGCACCTCTATTGCCTCAATTGCATACTGTGAACAAGTGGGGTAGTAGCGGCACATCGGCGGTTTATGGGGCGAAATTTTTTCGCGGTAGAAGCGGATTAACCGCAGCACGGCATTTTTCATTGGCTTATAACACCTGCCTGCTGTAAATGCTTGTGCATTATTGTTTCAAGCTGAGTGCTTTTGAGGTATTTTGTTTTGCTTCTTGCGACAAAAACGATGTCCCAACCGCCGCTGAGCTCAGACTCAACAGCACGGAACGCCGCTCTTATCACTCTGCGCGAGCGGTTGCGTTCAACTGCGTTGCCGATTTTTTTGCTTGTAGTAATTCCTATACGACAAATACCTGCACGGTTTTTCGCTACATACGAAACCAGTGCAGGGCTTGTGTAGACTTTTCCCCGCCGATAAGTGCGGTGAAAATCGGCATTTCGATTTAATGTTGTAAAAGTTAAAGCCATAACCGTTCGCCTGTGTCAGCTCCTGAACTTAGTAGGAAAGCTGCTTTCTGCCCTTTGCTCTGCGGCGGGCGAGAACCTTGCGGCCGTTTCTGTCTGCCATTCTCTTGCGGAAGCCGTGTTCCATCTTGCGATGGCGCTTCTTGGGCTGGTATGTCCTCTTCATTGTGCATAACCTCCATTCAAGGTGTGATTTAATGACCTAAAAGCTTGTTGGGATTATAACCCACTTTAGACCTTACATCGTGATATTATATAACAAAAGCCGCCTTGATGTCAACCTTTTTTTGCTTTTTATAATATTTAGCTATATGTTGAGCTTCCTCTGCAATTTAAGCACAATATAGCACAGGTTAAGTCCAATCCGAATGTAAATTACACATGCCTAAAGAAAATATCACACAGATATTATTGATGATTTCAGCAAGGATAATTTACTATTGTTTTTTTACTTTCAATATGGTATCATCTAAGTATGTATGAATTTAAATAAGCATAAAGCTAAAAACAGATGTAATACTTTTGGAGGAAAAAATGATTGATGCTTCCAAGAAAAAAATAATAGCAATTTTTGCCGCTCTGCTTGTCGTGGCTGCGGTTGCTTTGGCGGCACTTTTGCTCAACGGAGATGAAGCTGATAAATCTAAAACCAATTCCGATGAGGAAACGGTTACCGTTTCTCCGAATCAGTCTCAATACGGCGAATTGATACCTGTTGAAGACAGCAAATATCTCTGGCAATACGGCATGCAGACCGTTTCGGACGAGCGTCCCTCTGAGGTTTCGACAACAGAAAAGGACGAATCATCATTGGAAGAAGTTACAACTCTTAACGAGCCTCAGACCTATTATGAGCAGGTTACAAACTGGATGGGCGAAAGCGTAACAGACGAGGACGGACAGGCAGTTACGGAAATACACAATGTTACCCAGCCTCAAGAACAAACGGAAATTGTGACTGATGAAGACGGTGAGGAGATTACGGAAAGTCTGCCATTAGTCGGTGGTCAGGGCGAGCGCTGGGCGCAGGGCATCAGCGACGGCAAAAATTACACCGGCATGAAGATTTATCTTAACGGCGATTACAATATCAAAAACAGCAGTGTTATGGTAATGACCTTGAGCGAAAAAAGCGGCTTGATTCCTCTGAAGGGTAATCTGGTCTATAATCTTTCAAAAGGCACTTGCACCATTGGCACAGTTAAATACAGGAACATGGCTTCTGTTGCAAAGAGCGACGGAAGGACTGTTGTTACTCTCACAATTCCGCAGATGCTGCGTCCTGATGTCAGCGACACAACAACATTCCGGGCGAACTCTACATTGAGCACATTTATGGATGCAAATACCGGCGATTATATTCCGGAGTTTACCGTATCGGTCAAATAAGAGGTACTACATGCACAAGGGTCACAGGGAAAGATTAAGAGAAAAATACAAGCGCAACGGGCTCAATGCTTTTGCCGACCACGAGGTGTTGGAGCTTCTGCTGTTTTACGCCAACAAGCGCAGTGATACAAACGAAACTGCCCACAGGCTCATTAACCGTTTCAGCTCGCTGACGGGAGTTTTGGAAGCCTCCTATGAAGACCTCAAAGAAATTCCGGGGGTCGGTGATGTTGCCGCAACTCTCATAACCCTTATTCCTCAGCTTTTCAACCGCTACAGCCTTGATAAAGCGAAGAAAATCCGCTATGTGAAAACCTCGGAGGAAGCTTTGGATTTTTTTGCGCCTAAGTTTTACGGCTTAGTGGAAGAAAGGGTCGGCGTGCTGAGTGTAGATTCTCAAAACAAGATTAACAATTTTTCTTTTGTAACAGAGGGCAGCGTGTCTTTAGCCGAGATTGATATTCGGCAGATTTTGCAGATTGCTATTCGCAGCAAAGCCTATAATGTTATCATTGCCCATAATCATCCCGGCGGCGTTGCGGCGCCGTCTAAATCCGATATTCAGTCCACTCAAGCTCTCATTGAGGCTTTCAATGCAGTGGGTGTGCGCCTGGCAGACCATATGATTCTGACCGACGAAGAAGGCTTCAGTATGGCTAATCATCCTAAATTCGCTTCAATGTTCAGCGGCAAACAGATATAAATAAATCGCAAAAATAAAGCTTGAACGGTTTCGCCGACACCACATAAGGCAGTATTTCTTTAAAACGTGAAATTTTGGCACAATAATGCGTTAAAACCGCCCGATATGCGTCAGCATTATCGGACGGTTTTGCCTTTTTTTGTACTCAAAATTTTCATTTTAAAGTGCTTCGCAGTTTCGTAAGATAGTAAAATTTCTTGTATTGAAGCCACAAAACGCAGCAAGGCTGACGCCTTGCGAGGCTTTTGGCAAAAATACAGGGAATTTTTATCGAGAAACA
>CASFRX010000008.1 GCA_949297075.1 uncultured Oscillospiraceae bacterium
AATATCTTATGTTCTGTGTTATACTTTTCATAGTGATTGAGTCCTTTCTGTTGGATTTTTGTTTGTGGTGAACTTATTCTATCAGAACTCAATCACTTTTTCTATTCCTTTTTGTCTCACATCAATTGTAAACCTACAAAAGAAAAAACATAAACTTTATAAAATTACTTGACAATTCATTCTTTATGAGTTATAATATGCAAGCTGTCAGAAATGATATGGACGTTTAGCTCAGTTGGTAGAGCACTCGCTTGACGTGCGAGTGGTCAGCGGTTCAAGTCCGTTAACGTCCACCATAAGAAGAAACCACTTGCGAAAAGCAAGTGGTTTCTTCTTTTTGTAAATTTCAAATGTTATATCCGTTCATTTCATTGAGGATGTTTCTGACTCTGTCGGGGCAGTCGGTGATTATGCCGTCTACTCCGGCTTTTATCATCTTGCGGATTTCTTCGCTTTCGTTTACAGTCCATACATTGACATCAATACCGTTTTCGTGGGCTTTTTTTACAAAGCTGTCTTTGATGCAAAGCTTATGGGGATGCGCCGCCTTGCAGCTCATGCTTTTCATAAGCTTAATTGGTGGAAGGACGGCGAGATATGCACGGAGATATCCGCAGGGATAGAGGTATGCCGTTGGGCATTTGGGGTCAATCTGCTTGATATATTCGAGTATTTCCGTGCTGAAGCTGGAAATGAGAAGAATATCGCTCATGCCGTATTGCTCAACAAGCTCAAGGGTTTTGCGAACAAGGATTTCGCGTCTTGCCGTGTCCTTTTCGGGCTTTAGCTCAATGTTGAGAATTTTCAAGCCCTTGCCTTTAGCAAGCTGCAAAAACTCTTCAAGAGTGGGTAGGGGAGTGCCCTTGAAATCCTTGCTGTAATATGAGCCAAAATCGTATTTCTTCAGCTCTTCCAAAGTCATATTTTCAATTTCGCCTGCGCCGTTGGAGGTTTCGTCAATAGTGTAGTTGTGGCAGATTACGGGCACATTGTCCTTTGTGAAGTGAACATCGGTTTCAAAGCCGTCTGTGCCCATTTCTATTGCCTTTTGGAATGCAGGTAATGTGTTTTGCGGTGCGCGCTTGTTGGCACCTCTGTGAGCTATTATATTAACATTGTACATCTTTGTTTGCCTCCGTCAGTTTATTAGACCGCATTACATTGATTCGGGTACTTCGATTTTAAGCATAGTCAGAACGCTGTGCAATGTTGTCTTTACGCAGGAGCAGAGGTAGAGCCTTGCGCTTGTGAGAGCTTCGTCATCGGTGCTTACTCGGCAGGCGTTATAGAATTTGTGGAAATATGTTGCAAGCTCTTGGCAGTAGCGTGTGATTCTTGCAGGGTCGTAGTTCTTTGCAGCGTTTACTATTTCACCTGTGAGAGAAGCAAGGTGGCTGATGAGCTCTCTCTCTTCGGGAGCGGTGAGAAGCGCAAGAGCTTCATCGCTTGCATCAATGGAATCTATATTTTCTATACCCAATTTTTTGAAAATACTGCAAATTCTTGCGTGGGCATATTGGCAGTAGTAAACAGGGTTCTGTGAGCTCTGCTCAACAGCCAAATCAAGGTCGAAATCCATCTGTGAGCCGGGTTCACGCATATTGAAAAGGAAGCGAACTGCATCTATGGGGATTTCTTCCAGCAAATCAACAAGAGTTATGGATTTGCCTGTGCGCTTGCTCATCCTTACAACCTCGCCGCCTCTGGTGAGACGGACAAGCTGCATGAGGATAATATCGAGCTTTGAGGAATCTGTGCCGAGAGCTTCAAGCACGCCTTTCATACGGGCAACATGGCCGTGGTGGTCAGCTCCCCAAATGTTGATAGCCTTGTCGAATTTTCTTGTCTCAAGCTTGTTGCGGTGGTAGGCAATATCTGCGGCAAAGTAAGTGGGATTGCCGTTGGCTCGGATGAGAACCTCGTCTTTTTCGCCGCCGTGTTTTGTTGCCTTGTACCATAGAGCGCCTTCGCTTTCGTAGGTGAGTCCCTTTTCCTTGAGGAGGTTGAGAGTTTCTTCGAGCTCACCGCTTTGGTAGAGTGAGCTTTCTCTAAACCATACATCGTAGTAAATTCTGTATTTATCCAAGCTTTCGTGCATCTTGTCGATGTTTTTGGGAAGCGCAAAATCTACAAGTGCGACTCTGCGCTCTTCCTCGGTTGCATCTAAATATTTGTCGCCGTGAATTGCGGCAAATTCCTGCGCGCGCTCTTTGATATCCTCGCCGTGGTAGCTGTCCTCGGGAAGCTCAACCGCATCTTCACCCCTGTAAATCTGTTGGTAGCGGATATCAAGAGAAAGACCGAATTTTGCAATCTGGTTGCCTGCGTCATTTACATAAAATTCACGGGTGACATTGTAACCGGCTCTGTCCATAACAGCCGCAAGGCAGTCGCCTAAGGCGCCGCCGCGAGCGTTGCCCATGTGCATAGGACCTGTGGGGTTGGCGGAAACAAACTCAATATTAACTGTTTTGCCGCCGCCGAAATCGGAAGAACCGTAGCTGTCGCCGCAGGCTCTGACATCTCTGAGAATTGCGGAATAGTAGCTGTCGCCTAAATAAAAATTGATGAAGCCGGCACCTGCAACCTCGCATTTTTCAACGAAAGTGCCCTCAAGGTCGAGGTTGGCGGTAACTGCCTCGGCAATCTGTCTCGGAGCTTTGCGGAAGCTGCGAGCGCCTGCCATAGCGGCGTTTGTGGAAAAATCGCCGTTGGAGCGATCTGCAGGAACTTCAATATTAAATGCAGGAATCTCTGCTTCGGGTAGAGCGCCTGCTGCTATTGCTTTTTCAAATGCCGCAGTTATTGCGGCGGAAAGCTTGTCTTGAACCTGTTTAACTATTTTTGACATTTTCTGTTTCCTCTCATTCAAAACGGAATGTAACATTGAGCTCGTTCTGCGAGCTGAAGCCGGCGTTGAAATCCAGCGTGTAGCTGAAAAACAGCCTGCCCTTATCTGCGCCGATGTTGTATTTGACCTCTCTGCCCTGCACGCCGAGCATTAAATCCATATACTCTGTTTTGTACATGCAGCTGTAACGTTTGCCCGGCTCAACGATTAACTGAGCGTTGTGGGCAGGTCCGCTTCGCTTCATGGATACGCTTTCGTCGGCTACGGTAAGCGTTGTGATGCTGCCGACAAAATCCTCGGTTTCATTATAGGTGAGTGTAAAGCCGTTTTCTGTTTCCTCGTATTCTCCGACGGTGGTGAGCTTTGCTTCTTCAAATTCGCCGTCGATTTCGTGCCGGTCGGCTATTGTGATAACAACCTTTTTGCTCATTGCTCGCTCTCCCTTTTTTCGATAGCAAGCATGATGAGCTTGTCGAGCAGCTGTGAATAAGGTATGCCGCTGTAATCAAAAAGCTTTGGATACATGCTGATGGGAGTAAAGCCGGGAAGCGTGTTGATTTCGTTTAGAATTATATCTTCGCCGTTTACAAAGAAATCAACCCGTGAAAGACCGGAACAGCCGAGAGCCTTATAAGCTCTGACCGCTTCTTTCTGAACCTTTTTGAGCATATCCTCGCTTATTCTTGCAGGAATGAAAAGTCCGCTTGTGCCGGCAACATATTTGGCGTCGTAATCATAAAAATCGTTGCAGGGCGCAATTTCTCCGGGAATTGAAGCGATAGGCTCGTTGTTTCCGAGAACTGCACATTCAATTTCACTGCCGATAACCGTTTCCTCCAGCACAACCTTGCTGTCGTTTGCAAAGGCTACTTCAAAGGCGTCTGCAAGCTCGTGAATATCGTTTGCTTTGCTGATGCCGACGGAGGAGCCTGCTTTTGCGGGTTTGACAAAAATGGGATAGCCGAGAGTTTCGGCAGCCTCATCAAGAGCCTTTTGCGGATTTGCTCTGTAGTCATGCTCTGTGCAGCAGAGCCATTTGGCGTGTTTAATGCCGAAGCGGTCAGCAAGGGCATTTGTGATTGCCTTATCCATGCAGGCGGCGCTTGAAGTCATATCACAGCCCACAAAGGGAATTTCTGCCAGCTGAAGCAGACCCTGAACTGTGCCGTCTTCGCCGTTTTTGCCGTGAAGAATAGGGAAAACAACATCTATTTTGGTCTGCACCTGCTTGCCGTCTTTTGTCTCAATAATTCCGCCGACGGTGGGGTCGGGAGAAATAAAGGCAGGAACAAGATTAGCCGTATCTTCAAGCCATTTGTCCTCAGGGAGCATATCGGTGCTGCCGTTGTAGCGGAACCATGCACCCTCTTTGGTGATGCCCATTTTGATTATTTCGTATTTATCTTGCGGAATATTGGCTATAACACCGGAGGCGGAAACAGTGGAAACATCGTGTTCGCTGGATTTGCCGCCGAAAAGAGCCAACACAGTCAATTTATTCATAAGAGCCAAATCTCCTTAGTATATTGCTATTTAATAATTATATCCATATAAGGAATTACATATTACCATAGTTTTCTATTGAGTTCAACCGATTTACACAAATTTAATTTTTTCGCAATCTGCGTTGTAAATAGATGTGACCCATTTTGGGCAAAAAATAAGTCAAAATATAGTACAATGTTTTTGAACGCCTTTTGAGTGGAGCGTAGCGGAAC
>CASFRX010000009.1 GCA_949297075.1 uncultured Oscillospiraceae bacterium
AAACTTGTGTTTCAGTCTCTTTCATGCCGCTTTTGAGTATACCCACGATTAAATAGGGTTCAAAGCAGCTGTCGTTTTCAAAAAAACGGTATAGCTTGTCGCAGGACCACATGGCGCTTGAATATACAACGAAACCGACTTTGATTTTGGTTTTTTTTGATATTTCCTTAAGCGCTGTATTGTGTATAAGCTCTGCATAACGGTTGTATTTTTCCAATCCGTGAATTTTTGTGCAGTAAAGCTCGTGATGGGTATAGCTTTGCAGAGCTTTGGCGTCAAGCTCGCTCTTTTTCAAAGCTGACTCAAGCTTCAGGCTTTTAGCTGAATAATATGCAGCAGAAACAAGCTTGCTGTTTTTTAGTGTTTTCTTTATATCCAACCCAAATTCTCCATTTTTTGTGTTTTAAAGATTATACCATAATTATATTAAGTTTTCAACTTTAAATTTATGTTTTACAATTACAGATTTATGTTTTACAAATACAGATATATATGGTATAATTAATATGATTCATAAGGATTTTTTGTAACCCAATCAGAAAGGTGATTCACATGAAAATTGAAAAAAATGAGTTTTCTTTTCCGTCTGCTTTACCCGAACATACTGTAAAGGGTCTAGTATATACCCCTGTTGTAAAGGCAAATATCAAGGCATTTTTCCAGATTTCTCACGGAATGGCGGAGCACAAAGAACGCTATGATGAGTTTTGCACTTTCCTGGCAGAAAACGGTTATGCTGTTTTTGTGCATGACCATATAGGACACGGTGAATCTGTTAACAGCGATGAAGAATTAGGCTTTTTCGGCGAAAGAGGCGGCTGGAAAGTTCTTGTTGAAGATTGCTACAGCGTGACTAAATATGCAAGAGAAGAGTTCGGCAACAAGCCTGTTATACTGTTTGGTCACAGCATGGGGTCCTTTGTTGCAAGAGCATATACTCAAAAATACGGTGTAGCGCTCAGCGGAGCAATTTATTGCGGAACGAGCGGCGCCAACCCTGCGGCAGGAATTGCAATAAAGCTTGCCGACGCTGTTGCACACAGCAAGGGCAATATGTATCGCAGTGAAATAATAAACACTATGGCGTTTGGTGCATATAACAAAAAAATCAAGCCTAAGCGCACTGAATTTGATTGGCTCTCAACCGATGAGAACGAGGTCGATAAATATCTTGCCGATAAATATTGCGGTTTTCTTTTCACGGCTTGCGGCTTCCGTGATTTGTTTACTGTTTTAAAAAAGGTTTCCGGCAAAGCATGGTATAAAGCGGTTCGCAAGGATTTACCCATACTTCTTGTAGCAGGTGACGCTGACCCCGTAGGCGAATACGGCAAAGGCGTGAAGCAGGTCTGCAATGACCTTAAAAAGACCGGCCACACCAACACAAGCCTGAAGCTTTACAAAGGCGCAAGACATGAAATTTTAAATGATACCGTTCGAAAAGAAGTAGCACAGGATGTTTTGAATTGGCTTGAAACGGTTTTGAATTAAAAGGTAATAATGCAACGAAAAAATCAGGAGTTTCCGAATCGGGAACTCCTGATTTAGCTATATTATTTTGGCTTATTTGCCGAGAGCTTCTACTGTTTCCATCAGGTAGTCGCCGAATTCGCTGCAGGTGCAACCATCGTCTCGGCCTGTAATAGTGAGCTTCTTTTCTGTGAGCATACATTTGTCAAGAGCTGCTTCGAGTGCGTTCGCTTTTTCAACATATCCGATGTGTGAGAGAAGCATAACAGCAGCTCTGAGCATTGAGCAGGGGTCTGCATATGCGCCGCGACCCTCACGAATCATTCTCGGTGCTGAACCGTGAATAGCCTCGAACATTGCGTACTTTTTGCCGATGTTTGCGCTGCCTGCAGTGCCTACGCCGCCTTGGAATTCTGCGGCTTCATCGGTTATGATGTCACCGTAAAGGTTGGGAAGAACGAATACTTTGAAATCACGGCGACGCTTGGGGTCAATAAGCTTTGCTGTTGTGATATCTATATACCACTCGTCTGTGGTGATTTCGGGGTATTCCTCGCCGATCTTCTTGCAGATTGAAAGGAACTTTCCGTCTGTTGTTTTGATGATGTTTGCTTTCGTTATGATAGAAACTCTGTCCTTGCCGTTAGCCCTTGCGTAGTTATAAGCAAGTCGAGCAATACGCTCTGTGCCCTCTGTTGTTGTAACAACAAAGTCGGTTGCAAGCTCATCTGTTACATTGACGCCCTTTGAGCCGACAGCGTATGCACCCTCTGTGTTTTCGCGGAAGAAAGCCCAGTCAATGCCCTCTTCGGGAACTTTAACGGGTCTGAGGTTGCAGAAAAGGTCGAGAGCTTTTCTCATTGCAACATTTGCGCTTTCGATGTTGGGCCAGGGGTCGCCTGCCTGAGGTGTGGTTGTGGGGCCTTTGAGGATAACATGGCAAGCCTTGAGCTCTTCCATAACATCGTCCGGGATAGCTTTGTTTGCCGCAACACGGTTTTCTATTGTAAGACCGTCTATTTCTTTAAATTCAACCTTGCCGCTTGCAACTTCGTCAGCCAGCATATAGCGAAGAACTCTTTCAGCCTCTTTGCAGATAATGGGGCCGATGCCGTCGCCGCCGCAGATGCCGATGATTATTTTATCAAGCTTTGCATAATCGGTAAAATCGCCGATTGACTTGATTCTTTCGTTTCTCTCAAGCTGCTCACGAAGCAGAGCTTCGTATTTTGCGGCAGCTTCTTTGATTTGCGCCTCGTACATTTTATTTACCTCCGTTTTCTCTTGTGTAGTTGAGCAGACCGCCTGCAAGAATCATATCTCTCTGGCGCTCGGAAAGCTCGTAGCAAAGAGTGTATTCCTCGTTCTTTGTCTTGTTAATGAGCTTAACCTCTTTACCCTTAGAAATCTCAGCCTTTACATCGGGCAGGCAGAGAACATCGTTTGTGTCAATTCTGTCGTAATCATCGCCGTTTTTGAATGTGAAAGGAATAATACCTGCGTTAATAAGGTTAGCGCAGTGGATACGGGCAAAGGATTTTGTGATTACGCACTTGATGCCGAGATACAAGGGAACAAGCGCTGCGTGCTCACGGGATGAGCCCTGGCCATAGTTTGCGCCGCCTATGATTATGCCGCCGCCCTCACGCTTGCAGTTTTCTGCAAAATGCTCATCGCACTGCTTGAAGCAGAAGTTTGAAAGGTAGGGAATGTTTGAACGGTAGGGGAGTATCTTTGCGCCTGCGGGCATAATGTGGTCTGTTGTAATGTTGTCGCCAACCTTGAGAATTGCCTTTGCCTCAATGCTGTCGGGCAGAGCATCGCTTGTGGGGAAGGGCTTGATGTTGGGACCGTATTTAATTTCTACGCTGTCTGCTTCATCAACGCTTGCAGGCAGTTCAACCATGTTGTCGTTAATAAGGAATTTCTTAGGCATTTCAATCTCAGGAAATTCGCCGAGAGTTCTGGGGTCTGTAAGTACGCCTGTGATTGCGCTTGCAGCTGCAACTTCGGGGCTTACAAGGTAAATTCCTGCGTCGGCAGTGCCTGAACGCCCCTCAAAGTTTCTGTTGAAGGTACGAAGTGAAATACCCTTTGAGTTGGGTGACTGACCCATGCCGATGCAGGGACCGCAGGCGGATTCAAGAATTCTTGCGCCTGCCGCAATCATATCGGCAAGTGCGCCGTTGAGGGAAAGCATGGTGAGAACCTGCTTTGAGCCGGGCGCAATAGAAAGGCTGACCTCGGGGTTAACTGTTTTGCCCTTAAGGATAGCGGCAACCTTGAGCATATCGTGGAGCGAAGAATTGGTGCAGGAGCCGATGCAAACCTGGTCAACCTTGATTTCACCGATTTCCGTTACGGATTTAACATTGTCGGGCATATGGGGCATTGCCGCCATAGGTGCAAGAGCGGAAAGGTCAATGTCAATAACCTTTTCGTATTCTGCGTCTGCATCTGCTGTAAGCTCTATCCAGTCTTCCTCTCTGCCCTGAGCGGCAAGGAAAGCCTTTGTGTTTTCGTCTGAGGGGAAAACAGAGGTTGTTGCGCCGAGCTCAGCACCCATGTTTGTGATAGTAGCTCTTTCGGGTACGGAAAGCGATTTAACGCCCTCGCCGCCGTATTCGATAATGCGGCCTACGCCGCCTTTAACGCTCATAATGCGAAGAACTTCGAGGATAACATCTTTTGCCGCAACCCAGGGACTGAGCTTGCCTGTGAGGTTAACTTTTACAACCTTGGGCATGGGGATATAGTATGTACCGCCGCCCATTGCAACAGCAACATCCATACCGCCTGAACCCATGGCCAGCATACCGATACCGCCGCCTGTGGGCGTGTGGCTGTCGGAGCCGATAAGAGTCTTGCCAGGCTTGCCGAAGCGTTCAAGATGAACCTGATGGCAGATACCGTTGCCGGGGCGTGAATAGCGAAGACCTCGCTTTTTGGCAACGCTCTGAATGAAGCGGTGGTCGTCAGCATTTTCAAAGCCTGTCTGAAGTGTGTTGTGGTCGATGTATGCAACCGAAAGCTCTGTGCGCACTCTTTCTACACCCATGGCCTCAAACTCAAGATATGCCATAGTGCCTGTGGCATCCTGTGTGAGGGTCTGGTCGATTTTAAGTCCGATTTCCGTTCCGGGAATCATTTCGCCGCTGACAAGGTGAGCCTTAATCAGCTTTTGTGCTATGTTGTAACCCATTTTCTATTCCTCCAAAAAACATATACTGTAATATTAAATCCAAATTATGCGTTTGTCAATCCAATTTGAGCGAAAAATACAATATATTGTATTTGAATCAAAAAAGTTACATTATTTTATTGAATGTTAAGAATAAAAATGTTATAATAACACAGAATGTTTGGATTTGAGAAGAATAAAGGATTTACATAAGAGGATTAAATAGAAATGGCTAACAATGCAAACAACAAAAATAAAAACTCCGGTTCTAAAAAGAATACGGCGCAGAAAGCTTCCGCCAATAAGCCGTCGAATTCACAAAAAACAGGCGGAGCAAAAAATAAATCATCAAAAGCTCAGCCGATTCAAGGCGTGGAGCGCGGTGCGGCACGCAAGCAAATAGTTTCCTGCGTTTTGTTTGCGCTGGCTGCTTTTCTGCTTTGTGTGGCGCTTGTGCCCAGCGGAGTCGCAGAGGGCGAAACAAACCTGTGGCAGGGCATGAAAGATATTCTGTTCGGCTTGTTCGGCGTCTGCTCGTTTTTAGTTCCTGTTGTGCTTTTTTATTCTGCGTATGCCCTTTCAAAGGAACTTACTACAGGCGGCATTGCGCTAAGAATCTGTGGTGCTTCTGCGGCTCTGGTCTGCCTTGAAGCTGTTATTCATGCCGCTTCAAATAAAGCGGATTATTTAGCTCATGCCGAATTTACACAGCAGCTTAAAGATGCTTGGGAAGAAGGCTTGAGCATAAGCAACGGCGGCGCTCTCGGCGCAATTTTCGGCGGCGTAATAACAAAGCTTTTCGGAAAAGCCGGCGGACTCATTACGGTTATTATCTTGTTCTTTGTTTTGGTTATGATTTTAACGGGCACTACTCTGCCTAAGCTTATGCAGCTTGTCGGTAAGCCTTTCAGCAAGGCAACGGATTTTGCACAAAATCGACTTGAAAAAAAGCGCCTTGCAGAGGCTGAAAAGGAAGAGGAAGCGCCCATTGAGGTAAAGGAAGATTACAAAAAGCCCAAGCCCGAAAAAACGCTTAAGCGTTCCGGTGTGGTCAAAGGCTTTTTTGCGGATAATTTTGACCCTGTTCCCGGCAAAAAGGACGAGCCTGTGGAATTTGTTGAGCGGGATGAGAACGAAACAACCGAAATACCTGTTTTCAGTCCCATGCCTGATGGGGTAAATCTGGATATCAATATGGATGAAGCAGACGATAAGCCGGGAGAATCTAAGAGAGAAGTCAACGGATTTGAAGAATTTATATCCGATGAATACGACAAAAATGCCGAGCAGGTGCCTGAGGATATTCCCGTTTCTAAAACTGACAGGTCTGCCCAGGAGGTTGTTGACCTTATAGATAAGGCGAGCCGGGAAACAGAGGAAAATTCTCCCGAACAGCAAGTTTTTATAGAAAATGATGAAGAAGAGCATAAGCGAGCCTATGTAATGCCCGATGTTGAGTGCCTTGCACAGGCTCAAAGCTGCGGCGATGCCGATATAAGGGATGAGCTTACCGCCAACGCAAACAAGCTTGTTGAAACTCTGCGCAGCTTCAATATCGAAACAAAAATCGTTGATATTGCAAGAGGTCCCTCTGTTACACGCTATGAAATTCAGCCTGCTCCCGGTATCAAAATCAGCCGTATTTCAGGCCTTGCCGATGATATCGCCATGAATCTTGCCGCTTCGGGTGTTCGTATTGAAGCTCCTATTCCAAACAAAGCGGCGGTGGGTATTGAGATTCCAAACAGAACAAGACTTACCGTTACTCTTCGTGAAATTGTAGATTCTCCGCAGTTCAGAACTGCAAAAAGCAAGCTCAATGTTGCGCTCGGTAAGGATATTTCGGGTAATGTAACCTGCACCGACCTTGCAAAAATGCCTCACTTGCTTATCGCAGGTACTACAGGTTCGGGTAAATCTGTTTGCCTTAATGCGATGATAGTCAGTATTCTGTTTAATTCAACTCCGGATGAAGTTAAGCTGATTATGATTGACCCGAAGCAGGTCGAATTTACAGTTTATCAGGGCATACCTCACCTTATGGTGCCTGTTGTTTCCGATCCCCGTAAGGCGGCAGGCGCTCTTGCTTGGGCCGTTTCGGAAATGCTTAAACGCTATAAAATGTTCTCGGAAAAAGGCGTCAGGGATATTACGGGCTACAATAAGCTTGCCGCAAAAGACCCTGAAATGCCGAAGATGTTCCAGATAGTTATATTTATTGATGAGCTTTCCGACCTTATGATGGTTGCTCAGAATGAGGTTGAAGATTCCATTTGCCGCCTTGCTCAGATGGCGCGTGCGGCAGGTATGCACCTTGTTATTGCAACTCAGCGTCCGTCCGTCAATGTTATTACGGGTATTATCAAAGCGAACATCCCAAGCCGAATAGCTCTATATGTTTCATCGCAGGTTGATTCAAGAACAATTATTGATACAGCCGGTGCGGAAAAGCTTTTGGGTAACGGCGATATGCTGTTCAATCCCGTCGGTGTTTCCAAGCCTGTGCGTTTGCAAGGCTGTTATGTTTCCGATGAAGAGGTTGAAAAGGTAGTAGACTTTATTAAATCGCAAGGAGAGGGCGAATATGACAGCGAAGTTATGGAAGAAATTGAAAGGCAAGCCGTTCTCGAAAAGAAGAAGGGTGATGGGCTGCCTGACCCTGACAGCAGCCCTGATAGTGCCGCCGATGAGGAAACTATGCGTGCAATCGCAGTTGTCGTCGAAAATCAGCTTGCTTCAACAACCCTCCTTCAGCGGAAACTTAAAATTGGATATGCCAAAGCCGCAAGAATTATGGATGAGCTTGAAGAAAAGGGGATTATAGGCCCATTCGAGGGCAGCAAGCCCCGTAAAGTTCTTATGAGTAAGCAGCAGTTTAATGAAATGCGTGCCCTGAACGATGCTTCGTCGCTCGGTATAGTGGGCAGCGAGGAGTAAAAAATGCCGTTTTTCCCTGTTAATATGCAAGAAGTGAAAGAGCGTGGGTGGAATGAAGTTGATTTTGTCTATGTTTGCGGAGACGCTTATGTAGACCACCCAAGCTTTGGAGCTGCTATTATTTGCCGTGTGCTTGAGAGCTGCGGCTATAAAGTTGCCTTTTTGGCACAGCCTGATTGGCGCAGCAATGCCGATTTTATGCGATTCGGCAGGCCGCGCCTCGGCTTTTTTGTAAGCAGCGGCAACATTGATTCAATGGTTGCCCATTACACTGCCGCTAAAAAACGCAGGCATGATGATGCCTATTCGCCGGGCGGTAAGGGCGGAAAGCGCCCTGACAGAGCCGTTATAGTTTATTGCAACAAAATTCGTGAAATTTACGGTAATGTGCCTATCGTTATAGGCGGTTTGGAGGCGTCTCTGCGCCGCTTTGCCCATTATGATTATTGGGACGATAAGGTTCGCCGTTCAATTCTTTTCGATTCCCAGGCAGATATTCTGTCCTACGGTATGGGAGAAAAACAGACTGCTGAAATCGCAAACAGGTTGGCGGCGGGCGAACCCGTTAGCTCTATCCGTGATGTCAGAGGCACTTGCTATGCTTGCGATGTGCATGAAACACCTCTCATGGGTGCGGAATGTCCGTCTTTTGAAAATGTTGCGAATAATAAGCGTGAATATGCCGTATCTTGCCGTATTCAAATGGATGAGGCAGACCATATCAGAGGTAAGCTCGTTAAACAGCGCCACGGCAATAAAATGCTTGTTCAAAATCCGCCTATGCCGCCTCTTACAACAGAGGAGTTGGATGCGGTTTACGGCTTACCCTTTATGCGTGCGGTTCATCCCTCTTACGAAAAGGACGGCGGTGTGCCCGCAATAGCTGAGGTTGAGTTTTCTATCGCTCATAACAGAGGCTGTTTCGGTGCCTGCAATTTCTGCTCACTTGCTTTCCATCAGGGCAGATTTATAACCTCAAGAAGCAAGGAATCAGTTGTTGAGGAGGCAAAGCTTCTCACTCAAATGCCGGGTTTCAAGGGCTATATTCACGATATCGGCGGTCCTACGGCAAATTTTCGCCGTCCCGCTTGCGATGTTCAGCTTGAAAAAGGTCTTTGTAAAGGCAGAAAGTGTCTTGCGCCTAAGCCCTGCAATAATTTGATAGCAACTCACAAAGAATATCTTGATATTTTGCGAACGGTTCGTGCTTTGCCTAAAGTTAAGAAAGTTTTTATCCGTTCGGGTGTTCGCTTTGATTATCTCATTGCCGATAAAGACGATGAGTTTTTCCGTGAGCTTGTGGAGCATCATATAAGCGGTCAGCTCAAGGTTGCGCCTGAGCATTGCTCGGCGGCAGTTTTGGACGCTATGGGTAAGCCCCATATTGAAACCTATCTTGAATTTGCAAAAAGATACTATAAATACAATAGGGAAAAAGGCAAAGAGCAGTATCTTGTGCCTTACCTTATGTCCTCTCACCCCGGAAGCACATTGAAAGATGCCGTAGGGCTTGCTCTGTTCCTGAAAAAGAACAAAATACGACCTGAGCAGGTTCAGGATTTTTATCCGACGCCGGGTACGGTTTCAACTTGTATGTTCTATACCGGGCTTGACCCTTATACACTTAAAGAGGTGTATGTTGCAAGGAATGAACACGATAAGGCATTGCAGCGTGCCCTTTTGCAGTATTTTAATCCCAAGAATAAAGCTCTCGTAACCGAAGCTTTACGCAGAGCAGGGAGAACGGACCTTATAGGTAACGGTCCGAATTGCCTGATAAGAGGCGAAGCCCAATCAAATCAAACGAGAAACAGAAATAGCAACTATAAGGGAAAAAGCAATTATGGCTCGAGAAACAAAAAACGCAAAAACTAAAAAGCTGATTATATATGTGGCTGTGTTTGTCGCAATAGCGGTTATCGGCTTGATAACGGGCGAGCTGAAACCGGCTGAGCTTTTAGGCAAACCGGCGGATAAAGATATCGTTGCTGCTGCCGAAAGCGATTTTTCGGTGCATTTTGTCGATGTGGGTCAGGGCGACTGTATTCTTATTGAATCGGGCGACAAAAATATGCTGATAGATGCAGGAGAAAACGGCAGCGAAGAAGCTGTTTTAGAATATCTTGAACAGCAAAAAATCAAAGAATTTGACTTCGTTGTTGCAACTCATCCACATTCCGACCATATAGGCGGTCTTAGTGAGGTTATAAGCGAATACCCTGTGAAAAATGTCATCATGCCACGCCTTTCAAAGGAAAACACACCTGCCACCGTCACTTATGAAAAAATGCTTAAAGCAGTTAAGGAAAGCGGCGCAAGAGTTTTATCTGCCGTGCCGGGCAATATCTATTCTTTAGGTGAAGCTGAATTTCAGATTATTGCACCCTTTGAACAGGATGAGAATTTGAACAATATGTCTGTAGGGATAAAAATCACTTATCAGGGAAAGAGCTTCCTTTTCACGGGAGATGCTGAAAAGGCTGTGGAAAAGCAGATGATGAACAGCGAGTATGATTTATCTGCCGATGTGTTCAAACTTGCCCATCACGGCAGTTCCACATCTAATTCCAAAGCGTTTTTGCAGGCGGCAGCTCCCGATTACGCTGTGATAAGCTGCGGCGAAGATAACAGCTACGGTCATCCTCACCGTGAAATTGTGGATTTGCTCTATGATTTGGATATGTATGTCTATCGCACCGACAGAGATGGCAGTGTTGTTTTTACCGTTAATAATAACGAGCTTAAGGTGGTAACGGAAAAATGAAAAGGCTGGTTGTTGACCGAATCGAAGGCGAATTTGCCGTTTGCGAAACGGAAGAAGGTATTATGGTGAACATTTGCCTTTCTGATTTTCCGTTTGCTGTCAAAGAGGGAAGCGTTATATATGAAAATAACGGTAATTATGAGCTGTATGTAGTCGAAGAAGAACGGCGAAGAAAAGAACTTTTTGAGCTTGCAGAAAGCCTTTTTGATGAATAATTTACTCCTATATAACAATTTTGACAAGATTCAATGTTAAAATATGTTCAAAGGAAAAGGAGTAATTTGTTTTGAGAAATTTTTTTACAAATGCTTTATTCAAGTTTCGGCAGTTTATGGTCGGCCGTTACGGATTTGATGAAATTTGCATTGCGTTAATTGTGCTCAGCTGCCTTTTGACTTTGCTTTCTAATTTTCGCAAGCTGTGGTTTTTATATCCCCTTGCTATCCTTATAATGGGGCTAATACTATGGCGTATGCTCTCGAAAAACATTGCCAAGCGCAGCGATGAAAGAATGAAGTTTTTGCAGCTTATGGAAAAGCCGAGAGAAGAAGTGAAATTTCTCTCCAACAAAATAAGAGACAGAAAAACTCATAAGTATTTTAAATGCAAAAACTGCGGCGCAACCTTGCGCATACCTAAAGGCAAAGGTAAAATAAATGTAACTTGCCCAAAGTGCAGGTTTAAAGTTCAAAAGAAGACATAGAATTAAGCAGCAAGTTGAAAATAATCAGCTTGCTGCTTTTGTTGTGAGTAGGCATTATTAAAACACACCTGTTATAAATATTTCCAGACCGATGAAAATCAGAATTGCACCGCCGAGTATTGATGCTTTGTTTGCCAGCTTTGTGCCGAATTTTTTGCCTATCATAATGCCTGCCAAGCAAATAAAGAATGTGAGCACTGCAATAATTAAGGCACAGGCGAGAGCCATAATCCAGTTGTATTCTGCTATTGTAAATCCCACAGAAAGCGCATCTATTGAGGTTGCAATGCCCTGAATAATGAGCGTGCCGAAGCCTACAGTTGTTTTCTTTTCTTCTGCTTCATCCTTGTTCTTTATGCCTTCGCGCAGCATTTGACCGCCGATGAAGAGCAGGAGCACAAGTGCAATCCAGGGTATGAATTTTTCAAATGACTGAAAATACTGAACGAAGGTATGCACGCATATCCAGCCTATCATCGGCATCAGCGCTTGGAAAAAGCTGAAAAGGCCTGCAATTCCGCACATTTTACCCCTTTTGATATTTGTTTCGTTAAGTCCGTTTGCAAGGGATACGGAAAACGCATCCATTGCAAGCCCGAATCCAAGCATTGTGCTGTTAATAAAAAATTCAAATGACCAATCCATAGCGTAAACCTCTTCATAAAAAATAAATCCTAAGCATTTTTCTATGCTTAGGACATCCGTTCTTTCTCAAAAGGGCAGACTCCGTGCACAGCAAAAGCTTAGCATGAGTCTTGCAAATTAAAACAAGCCAGGCTTTGACACCAGTATGTTGACTTGCTACGCCCAAGGTGCGCTTGCTACTCCCTCATAACTGTTTAATGATACCAAATTATTCTAAATCTGTCAACCGGCTGCGGCACTTATAAAAAATTTTTATATCGGACTTTTTTTGTTGAATTTACGGCAGCTTTTATGTATAATTAAGATGCAGAAAATCCTGTTAATAAACTACTTAAAATACTACGAAAGAAAAGGTGATTTCGATGAACAAATTTGTACTTAACGAAACTTCCTACCACGGTGCAGGCGCTATTGCCGCTATCCCGGAGGAAATTAAGGCTCGCGGCTATAGCAAGGTTTTTGTAGCTTCAGACCCCGATCTCATTAAGTTCGGCATTACATCAAAGGTTACAGACCTGCTCGATAAGGCTGATATTTCTTACACTGTATATTCCGATATTAAGCCCAATCCCACTATTGAAAATGTTCGGAACGGTGTTGCGGCTTACAAAGCAGCAGGCGCAGATTGCATAGTAGCTATCGGCGGCGGCTCTTCAATGGATACTGCAAAGGCTATCGGCATTATCATCACAAACCCCGAATTTGAAGATGTTCGCTCTCTTGAGGGCGTTGCTCCCACAAAGAAGCCCTGCGCTCCCATCATTGCTGTTCCCACAACTGCAGGTACGGCGGCTGAGGTTACAATCAACTATGTTATTACGGATGTTGAGAAGAAGCGCAAGTTCGTTTGTGTTGATGTTCACGATATTCCCGTAGTTGCTGTTGTTGACCCGGATATGATGGCTTCAATGCCTGCCGGTCTCACTGCCGCTACAGGTATGGATGCTCTCACTCATGCTATCGAGGGCTACATCACAAAGGGCGCATGGGAGCTCTCCGATATGTTCCATATCAAGGCTATAGAAGTTATTGCAAAGAGCCTTCGCGGTGCTGTTAAAAACGAAAGAGACGGCCGTGACGGCATGGCTCTCGGTCAATATATCGCAGGTATGGGCTTCTCAAATGTAGGTCTCGGTGTTGATCATTCAATGGCACATACGCTTTCCGCTTATTACGATATGCCTCACGGCAAGGCTTGCGCAGTTCTTCTTCCTACAGTTATGGCATTTAATGCACCTGCAACAGGCGAAAAATACCGAGATATCGCTAAGGCTATGGGTGTTGATGGTGTAGATGCTATGAGTATCGAAGATGCAAGAGATGCAGCCGTTGCAGCTGTCCGTCAGCTTGCAGAAGATGTAGGCATTGAAACAACTCTCAAGGGCATTGTTAAAGATGAGGATATCAAGGCTCTTTCTCAGTCTGCATTTGATGATGCTTGCCGTCCCGGCAATCCCCGTGAAGTGAGCGTAGAAGAGATTGAAGCTCTTTACAGAAGCCTTATGTAATGATTAGTCACACTGACTGAATTGTTTTGAAAAAAATATTTCAATTTTATAGCAAAAAAGACTTGAAAATGCACGGGCAATGTGTTATAATTGCCCGTGCATTTCGCACGCAGAGTGTTCATGCCGAAGTGCGGGCTCAGGTTCGTTCGGTAAATTTCAATAGCTCTGCGGAGGAAAAACTAAGGAGGAAAAACAAAATGGCAACAGTATCAATGAAACAGCTGCTCGAAGCAGGCGTACACTTCGGTCACCAGACCAGAAGATGGAACCCCAAAATGGCTCCGTACATTTTTGCAGAGCGCAACGGCATCTACATCATCGACCTTCAGAAAACAGTTAAGAAGCTCGATGAGGCTTACAAGTTTGTAACAGAAATCGCAGCAGAGGGCGGCGAAATCCTTTTCGTCGGCACAAAGAAGCAGGCTCAGGATTCTATCCGTGAGGAAGCTATCCGTTGCGGTATGCCCTTTGTCAACGCTCGTTGGCTCGGCGGTATGCTCACAAACTTCAAAACAATCCAGAAGAGAATTAAGAGACTTGCTCAGCTCAAGAATATGGAAGCTGACGGCACATTCGATCTCCTTCCCAAGAAGGAAGTTGTTAAGCTCAACCTCGAAATCGAGAAGCTTGAGAAATTTATGGGCGGTATCACAGGCATGAAAAAGCAGCCCGCTGCAATGTTCGTTGTTGACCCCCGCAAGGAAAAGAACGCAGTTGCAGAAGCAAAGAGACTCGGTATTCCGATCGTTGCTATTGTTGACACAAACTGCGATCCCGATGAAATCGACTATGTAATCCCCGGTAACGACGACGCTATCCGTGCTGTTAAGCTCATCGCTGCTGAGATGGCAAATGCTGTTCTCGAGGGCAGACAGGGCGAGCAGGTAGCCGAAGAAGAAGTTGCAGAAGAAGCTGCAGCTGAATAATCAGGATTATTTGAATTTATACTATTACCAATATATAGGAGGAATTTACAATGGCATTTACAGCTAAAGATGTCCAGGCTCTTCGTGAGAAGACAGGCGTTGGCATGATGGACTGCAAAAAGGCTCTCGCTGCAACAGACGGCGATATGGACAAGGCAATAGACTTCCTCAGAGAAAAAGGCCTTGCAGCTGCTACTAAAAAGGCAAGCAGAATTGCTGCTGAAGGTATGGTTTATCCCTGCTACGACGAAGAAAAGAAGGTCGGCGTAGTTGTTGAAGTTAACGCAGAAACAGACTTCGTTGCTAAGAACGATAAGTTTACAGGCTTTGTTAAGGCTGTTGCAAAAACAATCGTAAATGAAGCTCCGGCTGATCTCGATGCTCTTCTTGCCTGCAAGCTTGACGGCAGCGACAGAACAGTTCAGGAAAATCTTCAGGACAACATCCTTTCAATCGGTGAGAATCAGAAGGTTCGCCGTTTTGAGAGAGTTGAGGGTGTTTGCGCAACTTATATCCACGGCGGCGGCGCTGTCGGCGTTCTCGTTCAGTTTGATACAGACGCTGAGAACGAGGAAGCCTTCAAGGTTATGGGTAAGGATGTTGCAATGCAGATTGCAGCTATGAGCCCCCTCTATCTTGATTCTGCTTCAGTTCCTGCTGATGTTATCGAGCACGAAAAAGGCATAATCCTTGCTCAGATGAAGGAAGATCCCAAAATGGCTAACAAGCCTGAGAAGGTTCTTGACGGCATCGTTGCAGGTAAGATTAAGAAATTCTGCAAAGAGAACTGCCTTGTTGAGCAGGAGTTCGTTAAGAACGGCGATATGACTGTTGGTCAGTATATTGATTCTGTTGCTAAGGAACTTGGCAAGACTATCAAGATCACAGGTTTCATCCGCTATGGTAAGGGCGAAGGTCTCCAGAAGCGTGAAGAGAATTTCGCAGACGAAATCGCAAACATGGTTAAATAATTTTACTGTAAAAATATCGGCAGAGAGCAGAAAAATCTGTTCTCTGCCTTTCTTTTTTTGTCTTGTTAATGTATAATATTTTTAATTAATTAAGTTTGGCGGTGTTTTTATGAGCCTTGCTCAGAAAATGTTGGGAAAAATTGCAAAAAGATTTAATTCTATAGCTCAGGAACAAGGCGGCGGCTTTGCGGACAAGCAAATAACCGAGGGTATGCCTGAGTTGGTGCGTTCGGCGGCGGCTGAGGGTGCTGTTCTGCTCAAAAATAACGGTATTTTGCCTCTCGGTGCAAATGAAACGGTTTCTCTTTTCGGCCGAGTCCAGGTCGATACATTCTTTGTCGGCTACGGCTCAGGCGGTGATGTTAATGCACCGTATAAAGTCAGCTATCTTAGCGGACTGAGAAACTGCGATAAAATAAAAGTAAACGAATCTTTGGCAGAAGCTTATACGGATTGGTGCGCTGAAAATCCTGTTTTTGATGCTGTTTGGGGAATGTGGCCTCGCTTTTTGCCTGAAATGCCGCTAAAAGATGATTTGGTTAAAAATGCGGCTGAGATTTCACAAACCGCTATAGTTTTTATCG
The DNA here is from genome assembly GCA_949297075.1 of uncultured Oscillospiraceae bacterium. Lineage (GTDB taxonomy): Bacteria > Bacillota > Clostridia > Oscillospirales > Acutalibacteraceae > UBA8612. Next base: position 15,690 of record CASFRX010000009.1, read on the forward strand.
GCCGTTCATCGGGTGAAGATAGGGAAAATATCCTCAAGAAAGGAAGCTTCTACCTGACTGATGATGAACGAAAAATGCTGCGAAAAGTTACTTCGAGCTTTAAAAACACTGTTGTTGTGCTCAATATAGGCAATATTATGGATTTTTCGTGGATAGAGCAGTTCGGCGATAAGATTTCCGCTGTGCTGATTGCTTGGCAGGGCGGTATGGAAAGCGGCAACGCTCTTGCGGATTTGCTCTGCGGCAATGTTACACCAAGCGGCAAGCTTACTGACACCGTTGCAAAAAGCTATGAAGATTATCCGAGCAGTAAAAACTTCGGCAAAGTTAAATACAATAATTACGAAGAAGATATTTTTGTAGGCTACAGATATTTTTCCTCATTTGCCGAAGAAAAAGTGCTATATCCTTTTGGCTTTGGCCTTAGCTATGCTACTTTTGATATTAACCCAACAGCTGTTGAAGTGGGAAAAGATACAACCGAAATTACAGTAAAAATTAAAAATACTTCCGAAAATTTTAGCGGAAAAGAGGTTGTTCAGGTATATTATTCCGTTATTGGCGGTGATCTTGCGAAGCCTGAAAGACAGCTTGTGGGCTTTGCGAAAACCAAGCTGCTTGCGCCGCAGGAGGAGCAGGATATTAAAATCTCCTATCCCAACAGCTTCTATGCGTCTTACGATGACTCCGGCGTTACAGGCTTCAAAAGCGCTTGGATTCAGGAGGGCGGTGAGTATAAAATCTATATAGGCTCCGATGTTAAAAGAGCTAATTGTTACAGTTCGTTTGAAGCAAAGACTAAGGTTTTTAAGCAGCTTAAGGAAGTATCTGCGCCCGTAAAAAAGTTTGAAAGGTTAGCAGGTAAAAAAAATAAGCAGGCAGTGCCTCTTTCATCAACAAATTTGAAAGATATTATTAAATCAAAACTTCCTGCCGATATTCCTCAAACAGGGGATAGGGGAATTAAGCTCGCTGATGTAAAAGAGGGCAGAGCTTCAATGGAAGAGTTTGTTGCTCAGCTAAGTTTGAATGAGCTTGAAGCTATCAGCCGAGGAGACTACAATATGGATAGTTCCCTTGGCGCAAAAGGCAACGCAGGCGCATTAGGCGGCGTTCTTGAATCCTTGCGCCAAAAAGGTGTTCCGCCTGTAATTGCAACGGACGGACCTTCCGGTATTCGCCTGAAATCAGGCTGTTCCCTTTTGCCTATAGGTACCTTGCTTGCCTGCAGCTGGAATGAGGCTCTGATTGAACAGCTCTATTCTGCGGTTGGCAGAGAAATGCTTGAACGGGGCTCTGATGTTCTTCTTGCTCCCGGTATGAATATTCACCGTAACCCCCTCTGTGGCCGTAATTTTGAATATTTTTCCGAAGATCCGTTGCTGACGGGTAAAATTGCCGCCGCCTTTGTGCGAGGTGTTCAGTCGAGTGGTCTGAGCGCATGCCCAAAGCATTTTGCCTGCAACAATCAGGAAACTAACCGCATCTTTAATGATTCCCGCCTCAGCGAAAGAGCCTTGCGCGAAATTTACCTCAGGGGCTTTGAAATCTGCGTAAAAGAGGCTGAACCCAAGTGCATAATGACCTCGTATAACAAGATTAACGGAGTTTGGGGACACTATAACTATGAGCTTTGCACCTCTGTTTTGCGAGATGAGTGGGGATTTAAGGGCATGGTTATGACCGATTGGTGGATGCGCAAAAGCAAAAGCCCGGAATTTCCGGAAATGCGTGATAATGCCTACCGTGTACGCGCTCAGGTCGATGTGCTTATGCCGGGCGCACCCCGTGGTAATAAGGGCAAGCCTGACGGCACTCTGCTGAAAACCTACGGCAAGCCCGATGGCATAACCTTGGGCGAAATGCAGCGAACTGCAATGAATGTTTTGGGTTTGTGTCTTGCTTTACCCGAAAAAGATATTAATAATGATTGACAAGGGATATAGAGCCAATATATAATTAACCTTGCTATTGATAAATGTTAGGGGTGCGGCGGCTTGAATAACGGCAAAAAGAGACTGCTTGCCTTGGCGGATTTTTTTAAAAAATATACCGATGAAGACAATGTTTATTCTACTGTCGAAATATGTGACTATCTCAGCACTCAGGGAATTTCCGCAGAGCGCAAGGCGATTTATGCCGATATTGATGCACTGTGTGAATCGGGCATGGATATTGAGCTTGTTAACAGCCCTAAGAAAGGCTATTTTTTAGCTTCACGCCTTTTTCAGGAAGCCGAAGTCAGGCTGATGATTGACGCTGTTCAGGCGGCAAAATTCATTACGGCGAAAAAGACAGATGAGCTTGTGAAAAAAATCAGCTCTCTTGCAAGCGAGGCTCAGGCAGAGAAATTGAGTGAGCAGGTGTATATCGACCGCAGCAGAAAACGCAAAAATGAGGAGATTTATTACACTATTGATGCCTTGCACAATGCCATAATCAATAAAAAGCAGGTTAAGTTTTCATATCACCACATTGCTGTTTCCGCCGAACAGGGCATTGTGATGACGGAGCGTGAATTTACCGTAAGTCCCTATGCGCTTATTTGGTCAAACGACCATTATTATTTGGTTTGTAATAATTCAAAATACGATAACCTGATGCATACACGCCTTGACAGAATGAAGAGCGTTGAGCAGTTGGATTTGCCTGTGCGACCTTTCAGCGAAGTAAGTGTATATCAAGATAAGTTCGATTCTGCCGACTATGCAGGCAAGCTTTTCAGTATGTTTTCAGGCAAAGAACAGCGTGTTTCAATGCGCTGCTCAAACAGAATTTTAGAAGAAATAATTGACCGCTTCGGCGAGAGCATTAAAATCAATTCACAGAATGCAGATTCCTTTGTTGCCGAGGTTGTTGCTGTTACGGGAGAAGGCTTTGTGTCTTGGGTGCTTCAGTACGGCTCAGATATTAAAATTATTTCTCCCCAAGAGCTTCGTGCGGCAATAGGCCGGCGTGCGCAGAAAATAGCAAAGATATATGAAGATTAATAAATAAAGACCTGCTAATAAAAGTCAAGTAGAAAAATCAAAAAAATTAGTGATATAAAAATTGGTACAGCAAATCAGACCGACACAAGGTGGATTTTTTGAGTCAGTCAATGTGGATTAAGGCGAAAGCTCTGAAGTGCTTT
>CASFRX010000010.1 GCA_949297075.1 uncultured Oscillospiraceae bacterium
AGAAGCTGGCGGCGTAGGCGGCGCCGTTTTTGAACGCCTTTTTCGTTCCGCTACGCTCCACTCAAAAGGCGTTCAAAAACATTGTACTATATTTTGACTTATTTTTTGCCCAAAATGGGTCACATCTATTTACAACGCAGATTTTATCAGCTGAAAAAGCCAAAATAGTTATAGACAAAAAATACTATTTATGTTAAGATGTATTATGTATTTTTATAATATAAAGAAGATTTGCGGCATTATAAAAGAAAGGTCAAAAAGAAACAATGACGATTAAAGAAAAGGCTCAGCGCAAAGCTGCTGCCGCCGTGCTGGATCAAACAATCAAATACATCAAAAAGGACCCTGCAAAAAATCTCGTCAAGTTAATTGACAAGGTTCAGGATTTTGCAGGCAAGATTTTCCCTGAGAAGAATTTTGACAAATTTCGCGAGGGTGCGGCTGACCCCGAAAATGTTTATACCAAGCTTGCCCTGCGTGCAATTAACGACCTTGACTACAATGTTTTTAAGAATATGACTCTTGCTCTCGGCTTAGGAGTTGCGGCAGGCACAAAGACAGTTCGCGAAAACAGAGAAAAACATAAGTGCAATATTCCTTTTATTACTCTCATTGACCCCACAAGCGCCTGCAACAAAAAATGCAAGGGCTGTTGGTCTGCGGAATACGGCCACACTCTGCGCCTGAGCTACGAAGAAATGGAATCTATTGTTGAGCAGGGACGAGAGCTGGGAACACACCTCTATATGTTTACAGGCGGCGAACCTCTTATCTGCAAAAAAGAGATTTTAAAGCTCTGCGAAAAATTCCCTCAGTGTGCTTTTTTGGCCTACACAAATGCAACTCTTGTTGATCAGGCCTTTTGCGATGAAATGAAGCGTGTTGGCAACCTTGCTCTTGCCGTCAGCCTTGAGGGCGATGAAGCAAGCAACGATTTCCGCCGAGGCGAAGGCTCTTATCAGACAACTGTTGAAGCTATGGAGCTGCTCAAGAAAAACGGCTGTATGTTCGGCATTTCCGTCTGCTACACGAAGCAAAATATTTACACGGTTACAAGCGATGAATTTCTTGACAAAATGATAGACATGGGCGTAATGTTCGCTCTCTATTTCAACTATATGCCCGTTGGCAAGGCTTCTCCTGCAGATTATATTCCGGATGCCGAGCAGAGAAAATACATGTATAAGCGAGTCAGAGAGCTTAGAAACGCAAAAAAAGGCAAATCCCTTTTCATTATGGATTTCCAAGGTGACGGCGAATATGTCGGCGGCTGTATTGCAGGCGGCAGAAACTATTTTCATATTAACTCTGCCGGTGATATTGAGCCTTGCGTTTTCATTCACTTTTCCGATTCAAATATCAGAACTCATACCTTGCTTGAAGCTCTGAAAAATCCGCTCTTTATGTCTTTCTACAAAAATCAGCCCTTTAACGATAACCATATGCGCCCCTGCCCCATGCTTGAAAATCCCGATTACCTTTGCAAAATGGTAGCTGAAACAGGCGCAAAATCAACAGATTTGGTTGAAAAAGAAACTGCGGAAGAGCTTTGCTCAAAATGCCGCAGCTTTGCAGAGGAATGGGCTCCCGTTGCAAAAGAGGTTTGGGAATCAACAGCTCACAGAGAAACCAAAACCTATTACTATCGCGACACTCCCGAAGGAAAAGCGGAAGCAGAAAAGAAAAACCAAAACTAAAACTAAATATGAAAAAACAGTGCTGTTTCAAATTAATGAAGCGGCACTGTTTTAATTTAAGCCTTATTTTTGATTTACCCTTATAATAAGGCGGCTGAGACCGATTTCATCGCCGACATGGAGCTTTTTGCCTCTTAGCTCGCAGGTTTCACCGTTAACTTTAACTTCACCGTTTTGTATAATTACCTTTGCGTGGCCTCCGCTTTGAACGGCGTCGGCAAGCTTGAGGGCAGAATCGAGCCTAATAAATTCCGTTTCGATAAAAATATCTCTGACGGGTTTTTGTTTAACTTTTGCAACAATTTTCATTTTTTTTATTATTCCTTCTTTAATCTCATGGGCAGGATAAGGAACAGGAAGCTGTCTCCCTTCGTAGGCAATATAAGTATTGGCGAAGAGCCTGAATTTAATTCAATCTTAACCTCATCTGCATCGCAGGCGCGCAGAGCATCAAGCAGCAGCTTATTATTAAAGCCGATTTCAATTCTGTTTCCCTCGTATTCGCAGGAAAAGCTGTCGTTAGCCGTTCCCAAAGCTGTAACTGAAGAAATTCTGACCAATTTATCGTCAAAAACAAATCTTACAGGGCTCTTGAATTTATCCGTAATAATAAGAGAGGTTCTGTCAATGCTTTCAATCATCTCTCTTGTGTTAACCTTAGCTGTTGCGGAGCAGGTTGTGGGAATAGCGTTTTTGTAGTTTAAGAAATCGCCGTCGAGAAGTCTTGAAATAATCTGATAACTTCCGATTTCAAAAATAATATGTCTTTTTCCTATGCCAAGAGAAATTGTATCTTCATCGTCGCCTATAAGCTTTGTAACCTCGTTGAGAGTTTTTGCGGGAACAACAAAGCTCAGTTCATCTCCCATATAATTAATTGCTTCGGTTCGCATTGCAAGACGGGAGCCGTCAACGGCAACAAGGCGGATAAGGTTAGGGGCAACCTCAAACTTTACGCCTGTGTGAACTATTTTGCTGTCGTTTACGCTGACTGCGAATATAGTCTGCCTGACCATATCTTTGAGAAGCTTCTGCTCCAAAACAACGGGATAACCGCCGCTGACCGCAGGAAGCTCAGGAAATTCATTGCCGTCAATGCCTATTAAAGAATATTCTGCTTCGCCTCCGCGAATTGTTGCAAGAAGTCTTTCATCAGTTTCTAAATATACCTGGTCGCCGGGTATTTTGCGAACGATATCGCAGAGGAGTTTTGCATTGAGTATGATTGCGCCCTGCTCCATAACTCGGCAAGGAATGGAAGTTGTAATGCCAACCTCTAAATCATATCCTGTTAAAAAAAGTTCGTTTCCGATTGCTTTAATTAATATACCTTCTATAGCAGGTATTGTGGTTTTATTTGAAACTGCCCTTTGAACATTAAGGCAAGCTTCGCATAAAACTTGAGTGTCGCAGTAAATTTTCATTTTAATTTGCCCCTTTGCTTATATGTTTTACTGTATGATTTTTTAAATAAAGTTTTCAACATTTCGTCAGCCTCATTATCGGCCGAAAAAAATTTTTTTCAGAAAAATTTTCATAAATAAAATATATGAATATTTAGTAGTAGTAGTAGAGGGTGTGGATTTTGCGGAAAACTCTTTAGTCGCTTGAAAAATAAGAAAAAACCGTAAATTTTTGCTGTGCAAAATTTTTATAAAGATTTCCACGCTTTCCACGGCAAAACTTTGCCTGAGGGTTTTGTGGAAAATCCCGTGTGGAAAATGAAAAACTTTGTGGAATACTTTTTGAGCCGAAAAATCCAAAATCACACCAGTAAAGCATGATTACCTATACAATGTTATTATATTTTTATTTAAAAAATGAAATATCAGTTTGCCTTTACATTTTTCATTATATCCGCAATGATTGTTTTGAGAGAATAATTATTTTCTCTGTCGTTTGTAATTTTGCGGACTGCATACATAACGGATGAATGGTCCGTAAGACCGAAAACTTCGGCAATTTTCTTGTTTGTCAGCTGAGTCATTTCTCTGATTATATACATTGCCACATGGCGAGGATAGGTGAACTTTGCGTCGTGCTTTTTGCTCTTGATATCGCTGACCTGTACACCGTATGTACGGGCAACTTCGTCTACAATTTTATCAATAAGAACGGGTGTGGGGTCGCCCTCGCTGAATATATCCCGAATTGCTATTTGAGCCGTTGCCATATCCGGTTTTGCGCCGTGGAGAGTAATCTGCGCCTGCATGTTTTTGACTGCACCTTCGAGCTGACGAATATTGCTTTTGATTTTTTCCGCTATGAAGAGTGCAACGGATTCGCTCAGGTCAATATTAAGTGACTCGGCTTTGCTGCGAATAATGGCAATTCTTGTTTCCAAATCGGGGGGCTGAATATCGGCAATAAGGCCGCTTTCAAAGCGGTTGCGAAGACGCTCTTCAAGAGTTGCCATTTCCTTAGGCGGACGGTCAGAAGTGAGAACAATCTGGCTTTTTGCCTTAATAAGAGTGTCAAAGGTGTGGAAAAATTCAAGCTCTGTTGAAGTTTTGCCGGCAATGAACTGAACATCATCAACAAGCAGAATATCTGCGTTGCGGTACTTGTTATGGAAAACCGATGTATCGCGCTTATTTTGAAGATAATCAATAAGCTCATTCATGAAATCCTCGCTGCGGACATATATAATATGTGCATCGGGGTTATTTTTTCTTATTTCAACGCAAATTGCATTGAGCAGGTGGGTTTTGCCCAAGCCTGAGTTGCCGTGAATAAAGAGGGGATTATAGGTGCGTCCGGGGTCAGCCGCAACAGCAAGGGCTGCGGCATGGGCAAATTTATTTGAATCGCCTACAATGAAGTTGCTGAAATTGTATTCATTGCTTTCCCCAAGCTTAATTGCAGCTTTCGGCTCGGCTTTTTTTGGTGCTTCGGGAGCAGGGACAACGGAAACAGAAACCTTGAAGCCCATTACCTTTTCAAAGCAATCTTCAATTAAGGGCAGAAATTTTTCGTTTAAGATTTTGCAGCGGAAGGGGTCGTCGTTGAGAACAACAGTTTCTCCGTCAAAGCTGTCGAGCTTGAGATAATCAAACCAGACTGCATAAACGGTTTCGGAAGTGTTTTTCTTAATTTCCGCTTTGACATTTTCCCACAGTTCGTAAACTAAATCCATATTTATCTCCGTATCTTCTCTTAATGCGGCAAGAAGCTCGAAAGAATCGTAGCCGCTGTTTAAATAATATTCTCTGTTAGGCTTGTTATTTTGGCCGTATACACCGTATGAGTATACCATAATTTCCTCCTGTTTTCAACTTTTTAAATGTGGAAGACTTTTGACAATATATTGTTTGAATGTGAAAAAGTCCTCCCATAAATAGTGCTTACAGCCGCTTTTTTTCCTAAAATAGGTTGAATTTTCGCAAAAAATTTACAAAAAAATTTTTTAAGCCGTTTTTTGTGCAATTTTGTGCAAAAAATACCATATATAAGGGCAGGCTTAAATAATTTGAGTTTTCGATTGAAAATTTAGTAAAGACCTGCTAATAAAAGTCAAGTAGAAAAATCAAAAAAATTAGTGATATAAAAATTGGTACAGCAAATCAGACCGACACAAGGTGGATTTTTTGAGTCAGTCAATGTGGATTAAGGCGAAAGCTCTGAAGTGCTTTG
>CASFRX010000011.1 GCA_949297075.1 uncultured Oscillospiraceae bacterium
ATCCTCTACATCAAGTAATTGCAGAAATTCTCTCAGTTTTTCTTTTCTTTCCTTTTTTGCTGCCCTCACTTCCGGGCTGTCTTTGTACCTTGGCATAATCAAAACCTCCAAAATGGTATTTCTATTCTATACCATTCCGGAGGTTTAAACAAGATTTGAAGGAGTCTATAAAAAAAGAAAGTGAGTATTCACTTGTGTTATGAATACTCACTATGATCCTATGGTCCGAGTGGCGAGACTTGAACTCACGGCCTCTTGACCCCCAGTCAAGCGCGCTACCAACTGCGCCACACCCGGACAACATGCTATATACTATCATATAATTTTGTAAAATGCAAGTGTTTTTTTGAAATTTTTTTAAATTATTTTTAAGATAATTTTTTTACTCTAAATTATCAGTTAATCTCTTTTAAAAATGTCTCTTGTGTAAACTTTATGCACTATATCTTCAAGGGAAGAATCAAAACGGTTAGCAATAACGGCATCGCTTCTACGCTTAAATTCAGCCAAATCGTTTACAATCTCGTTGCCGAAGAAAGTTGTACCGTTTTCAAGGGTAGGTTCGTATATAATTACCTGTACTCCCTTTGCTTTGACACGCTTAATAACCCCTTGAACCGAGCTTTGGCGGAAATTGTCGCTTCCTGTTTTCATGGTGAGCCTGTAAACGCCTATCACAACCTGTTTTTCAGCCGCAGGGTCGTATTCGCTCATTTTGCTGTAATCGTAATACCCTGCCATTTGCAAAATCTGTCCTGCAACAAAATCCTTACGGGTACGGTTTGATTCCACGATAGCTTTTATCAGGTTTCCGGGCACATCGTTATAGTTAGCCAAAAGCTGTTTAGTATCTTTGGGCAGGCAATAACCGCCGTAGCCAAAAGACGGATTATTATAGTGAGCGCCGATACGAGGGTCAAGGCATACGCCGTCAATGATAGCCTTTGTATCGAGCTCTTTAAGCTCGGCGTAGGTATCCAGCTCATTAAAAAAGCTGACGCGAAGTGCCAAATAAGTGTTGGCAAAAAGCTTAACCGCTTCCGCTTCGGTAAAGCCCATAAACAGGGTTTCGATATTTTTCTTTTCTGCCCCCTGCTGCAAAAGCTCTGCAAATTTCTTTGCAAACCCGACGAGAGCTTCATCGTCTAAATCGGTTCCCACAATTATACGGCTCGGGTATAAATTATCATAAAGAGCCTTACTTTCACGCAAAAATTCAGGGCTGAACAGAATATTTTTATAGCCGGTTTTTTCTCGCATATGCTGAGTAAATCCGACGGGAACGGTGGATTTGATAACCGTTACAGCCCGAGGATTAGCTTTAACAACCTCCCCTATTACCGACTCGACCGCAGAAGTATCAAAAAAATTCTTCCCAACATCATAATTGGTCGGCACTGCAACAACGACATAATCCGCCTCTTTATAGGCAGAAGCGGCATCAAGAGTTGCGGTAAGATCAAGGTCCTTTTCGGCAAAATATTTTTCAATATATTCGTCCCGAATCGGCGAACGGCGAGCATTAATAGCCACCACATTTTCGGGCAAAATATCGACTGCAATAATCTCATTATTCTGAGCTAACAGCGTTGCTATAGAGAGCCCTACATATCCTGTACCGACAACAGCAATTTTCATAGTCAATCAATCCTCTAAAAGTCTAATAATCTGTTTGAATTATACTATAAGGTAAGGGAAAATGTCAATTACTAAGATAATGACAAAAGTCTTTTTACTTGTTTATTTACGCAATACAAAGGTTAAGTAATCATCAAAACAAGTATTTGACTTAATGATATCTCTGCTGTATAATTAATATATCAAATTTAAAAGTAGGTGTGCTTTTATGCAGATTATGGAAAAGCTTAAATCCACTCCCGTCGGTTGGGAAACCAAGCCAATGGAAAGAAAGGGATATTACCTTTACTTTGCAGGCCAAAACGCAATTTACTTCCTATTGGCGAACTACCTTACAACTTACCTTATGTTTTTGGGCATAAACCCCGCAAAAACTGCCGTAGTTATGCTGATTGTTAAGATTTGGGACGCTGTAAACGACGCCCTTTTCGGTGTTATTTTCGACAGCGTTAAATTTAAAAGCGGCAAGAAGTATTTGCCCTGGCTCAAAATTTCAACTTTTCTGACTCCTATTGCAACATTTTTCCTGTTTGCAATTCCCCGCAGCGTTGGCGAAACAACAAAGCTGCTGTGGTTTGCCGCTGCATATGTAATTTGGGATACGGTTTACACTCTTTGCGATGTTCCGATTTACGGCGCTATAACCTCCATGACCCGCAACATAGACGAGCGCAGCTCCATGCTCTCATACAAGAGTATTTGGGCAGGTGTCGGTATAGCCTTTATTACAGTCGCAGGCACGGTACTCGTCAGCGAACATGTAGGCGCAAGCTACACCGTGGTTGGTGCCGCAACCGCCGTTTTCGCCTTCGCAACTATGCTCCCTGTTCTCAAAACTCTTCAGGAGCGTCATCAGCCGGAAGAGGAAGAGAGCTTTACTTTAACAAGAATGTTCAAATATCTTTTTCAAAACAAGTATTTGCTCATTTACTACTTCGGATATTTCTTCTATTCCGCAGCCAGCATAAGCGCTGCACTTAATCTCTTCGTTTCATACTATCTGTTTAACGACACCCTGTTTTCTCTTATAGTCAGCGCTTGCGGAACAGTACCCTCCCTCATCTTCTCGCTTCTTGTTCCCTCAATGCTCAGAAAGATTGACAAGATGAAGCTATACCGCATTTGCTGTGTGCTAATGGTTCTGCTCAGCCTTGTTATGTGGATTGCAGGCTACAGCAACCTTATTCTGCATATTGTGCTGTATGTTCTGCGTTCGGTTCCCCTTGCAATTATCGGCGTTATTATGTTCATCTTCACACCTGACTGTGCAGAATACGGCAAATACAAATCAGGCATTGAAGCCAAGGGTATCACCTTTGCTATTCAGACCTTCATGGTTAAGCTCACGGCTGCTATTTCCGGAGCAATGGGCATGTTTATTCTCGGTCTTAAATCAACAGGTTGGGTTACCGTCGAAGTTCAAAGCTTTGAAGAGCTGCAGCAGCTTGGTGTTCAGCAAAGCCAGCACGCACTTGATGTTCTGTGGTTTAGCTACGCTATGATACCTGCAATCGGCTGTGCAATAGCTTATATAATATGGAGATTCTACCAGCTCAACGACAAGGATGTTCAGATTATGACAGACTGTAACGCAGGCAAAATCACCCGTGAAGAAGCAGAAAAAGCTCTCAGCAGAAAGTATTAATTTAATAAATCACAATCAATACTGTTTCTACCAATAAAGCAATCCTCCTACGGCTTCATTATGTGCCATAGGAGGATTGTCGTTTTATTTCAATATAACCGTTTTATTTCAAAAAACTTATTGCATCAGTTATGGTTTTTTCGTAAGCCTCACGGCCGTATACATCAACCTGTGCTTTGTTCTTCTCTCCGTGAGTTAAGCAGCCTGCACCGCCGATACAACCGCCGACGCAAGCCATACCTTCAATGAAGTTAGCGTCAAGAACATTCTTGCTCTTTTTGAGCAGCGCTACCCGACATTCTTCAATGCCGTCGCAGGAAATCGCCTTAAGGTCGAAATTAAGGTTCTGCTCTTTAATGCCCTGAGCAACCGCATCGGAAAGACCGCCTGAACGGGCAAAAATTCTGCCGTAGTAAGAGGCATTATCAAGTACGCCCTCCTCAAGGGTAGTAATTTCAACATCCTTGCTGTCAAACAAAGCCTGAAGCTCCTCAAAAGTCATAACCGCATCAACATATGGTTTTACGGATTCAAGCTGAACCTCTGCTTTTTTCGCCGTACAAGGGCCTATAAAAATTACCTTAACATTTTCATGAGTTTCCTTAAGGTACTTAGCAAGAGTTGCCATAGGTGAAAGGTTATGGGAAACCAAAGGCTTAAGTGCCGGGAAAGCTGTTTCAATATATTTTACAAAAGCCGGACAGCAAGAGCTTGTCAAGAAGCCTTTTTCTGCGAGTTCTTTTGATTCTGCCTGAGCTACCATATCAGCGCCGAGAGCAGCTTCAAGAACGGTATAGAAGCCGATCTCTTTAAGCCCGGTTATAACCTGACCTAACTTTGCATAGGTAAACTGACTGGAAATAGAGGGTGCGACCATTGCATAGACCTTGTATTTCCGGTTGTTATCGCTGTTTTTAATAAGGTCGATTACATCTAAGATATATGACTTATCCGTAATTGCGCCGAATGGGCACTGATAAACGCAGGCGCCGCACTGGATGCACTTATCGTCATCAATGGAAGCCGCATTATCTTCATTGATGGAAATAGCTTTAACCTTACAAGCCATCTGGCAGGGACGCTTGCGGTTTACAATGGCAGAGAAGGGACAAACCTTTGCACACTGACCGCATTCGACACATTTTGATTTATCAATATGTGCAACATGGTTGCTGTCAAAGGTGATTGCTCCCTTTTTGCACACATCTTCACAGCGGTGAGCAAGACAGCCACGGCAGGAATCGGTTACCTCGTAGCCGGCGGCAGGACATTCATCGCAAGCAATATCAATAACCTCAATAACATTGTGATTTTCTCTATTGCCTCCCATGGCTATTTTCACGCGCTCGGAAAGAATAGCACGCTCCTTATAAACACAGCAGCGCATAGTAGAGGTTTTACCGGGAACTATTTTCTGCGGAATTTCAAGTATGCCGTCAAGAAGATTATCGTTCCATGCAAGGCGTGCAACCTCACGCAAAACCTTATATTTTAAATACTGAACCTTTGTATCAAACTTTCTCATAAACTCACCTTTTTAAAAATAGCTGACTTTAATGCGTTTACCCATTTGTTTGAGGAATTTTGAAAGCTCCTCAACCAAATTCATTTTAATATTAAAGTTAATAGGCAAATCTGGATTCTGATGAGCCGGATTAACCGCTCTGCCTACATAGAAATTAATATCGGTTGCCTCTTCAAAAAGCAGGCGGCTGATTAGCGAAGCACCGTCACGCTTTATGCTCCAATGCTCATAAAATTTATTCTCACCTACATAATCACGAGCATATTCAACAACCTTATTGACGGTTATAACACCCTCTGTTACAAGGTCTACGCCCTCAATCTCAGCTATTGGCGGGACATCGCTTTGCTCGAAAGAAAGACTTGCCTTGAGAGGCTTTCGAAGATATTTTGCTGCGATTGAGGAGGTTGTGCCGCCGCAGATAATGTGTTTACCCTCTTTTGAGAAGAAAAGGGACATCATTCTGTCGGCATCGTCACGGTTGGATGGAGGCCCGAAGAGAATATTCATGGGCTCTCTTTTGCGAACACGCACAACGCAAGCTGTTGCATCATCACCGGGCTTTGAATCATAAAGCTTATTGCACTCATCAACTATCAAGGTTGAAAGGGTCTTTGCCGTATATCCTGCAGGTGCAAGAATTTCAATGAAGTTGATTATATCCTCACGCTTCCAGCCGAAGTTATATGCTGTACCGATACCTGCATGAGGGCATCCGTCGCTCATGGCAACAATTATATCGTTTTCGCAAAGCTTCAAAACGGTTTTGAAAATCTTTTTGCCATCGATATTCATTTCGGTTTTCGGATAATCAAAATTAGCCTCATCCCTTATAACAATAACATGAGGGTTATCGTATTGAATAATCTCAGCAGTTTCGTTATCTTGCAGGTGGATAATTGTAAAGGTAGAATAAGCCACGCCGCGAAGCGAACAAACGGGAAGCGTTGCCGCAATAGTTGAAACACATTCTTCCAAAGGCAAGCCCTCAGCCATCATTGTGGAAATGATTTTTGAGGTTAGGGTTGAAAGTATGCTCGCTTTCACTCCACTGCCCAAGCCATCGGCAAGAACAATAACAGAAGAGTTTTCATCCTGCTCCACAACATCAACATGGTCGCCGCAAAGCTGTTCGCCGTAATGGTTTATGCTTTTGTAGCCGATATCTGCGCACAAATCATTCATCGGTAATCGACTCCTTCAGCTTGCTAAGCGCAATTTTTGTTTCTGCGGCTGTTTCGCCTAAAAGAGAAGCGATTTCCTGAACAATACGCATCTGCTTATCTACAACCTTGTCAGCTACTTCAATAGTCTGGCGGCTGATAGTTTCCTTGCGTTCACGCTGAGCTTCCTCATCGGATACATCACGCAAAATGCCCACAAGCATACGGGAATCTTTATCATAAACAATGGTCTGGTCAACATAGCGTTTGTATTCCGCAAGGTAAACCCTTTCTTCTCTAATATCTTTGCCCGTTGAAAGAACTTTCATAAAGGCGGAGGGGTCAAGGATTCGGATAACCTGATCGCCGAGAACATCAGAAGCGGAACGGATATTCATAATCTCTCTTGCGGCCGCATTTATCTGCTGAACCTCAAGCTGCTCGTTGAGAACAATAAGACCGTTAGGTGTATTTTTAACTATTGTATCTGAAAAGCTTTCAGCCTTATCCTTGAGGTAAGGCAAGCACATTGAAATTTCAGCCTTGCCCTGGCATATGGCTATAGCCTTTTCACGGCAGGTGTTATAGCCGCAAGAGCCGCAGTTAAGCTCCTGAGATGGCTTGAACTTACCCATCTGACGCAAAACACTTGCAATTTCCATTTCACTGGGAGTTGAAAGCTTATGCTCAATAAGTTCAAAATTCTTTCTAAGGATTCCGGCTTCCGGCTGGTCAACAATAAAATCGTTTTTGCCGGCAAAACTCGCTATATTCATGTAATCTGACACAGGAGAATACTGATGCATTTTTTCCATAACAGGGCCTGCAATACAGCTGCCCTTACAGCTCGACATTTCAATAAAGCAATGATGCACATTGCCGCTGAGTATATCCTCAATGGCGCTCATACATTCCTGCACGCCGTCAATAGCCATGTAGGTATAGCCGTTGAAACCACCCTCCATGGTCTTTAGAATACCGCCTGTTGTGGGGAAGAAACGGGCACGGGAATTGATATCGCTATCCATCTCTTTTTCAAGCTCAATTTTTTCTTCTTCCAGCCAATTACTCAGCTCTTCGTAGGTTAATACGGCGTCTACTATATTGCCGTAGTATTCGGCTTCATCCTTTTTGGCAACGCACGGACCGATGAAAACAGTCTTAGCATTGGGATATCTTGTTTTGATATCAAGGCAGTGTGCCTGCATAGGAGAAAGCACATCTGCAAGATATTGGAGTGCTGAAGGGAAATACTTCTGAATAAGCAGATTTATTGAGTGACAGCATGAGCTGATAACAACATCTCTTTGCTCCTCAAGAAGCATACGCTCATACTCTTTTTTTACAATAGTTGCGCCTATGGCCGTCTCTTCAACATCGGCGAAGCCAAGCTTTTTGAGTGCGCGGCGCATTGCCGATATGCCAACGCCCTCATAGTTTGCAATATACGAGGGAGCAAGGCTGACAATAACCGGATCACCGCTGCTCAAAAGCACCTTGACCTTTTCGGTTTCGTTCACAATCTCTTTGGCATTTTGTGGGCAGACAACAAAGCATTGACCGCAAAGGATACATTCGTTGCCTATAATATGCGCCTGGTTGCCCGAAAAGCGGATAGATTTAACCGGACAGTGGCGAATACATTTATAACAGTTTTTACAGTTAGATTTTTTTAGGGTCAAACAGTTCATACCCTACACCCTCTCAACTTTAGTCAAAACATTATTGTTGAAAAATTCTTTAAAATTCTCTTTTGTTATGCCCACATGAATATCATCATCAACCTGCACTGTAACGCCAATGCGGTTACACTTACCTATGCAAAAGCTGCCGGCAAGCGTAACCTCGTCTTCAAGATGATATTCGGTTACGGCATTTTGAAGCATCTCCACAATTTCGGGAGAGCCTTTCAAGTGGCATGAACTGCCTACGCAAACCTGAATAATCACCATATTTTATTACCCTCTGGCTTAAAACTTTGATTTGACATTTGCATCAAAAAAATCTTTTACCGTTTCGGGAGTTACTGAGTAAAAATCATCGTCAACGGTGACGCAAACACCTTTCTGACAGTTACCCATGCAGAATGTGCCGCCGAGCTCAACCTTATCGCCGAGCTTATTCTCTGCAATAAGATACTGGAGCTGCTCAACAACCTGACGAGAACCTTTGATGTGGCAGGAACTGCCGATGCAAATTGTAATTTTCATAGTTTTATCTTCTCCTTATTCGTAATCTACGACATTAACCCATGAGTAAAGGAACTCACGCTCTTTTTCGTTGCCCTTAACGGACTGTGAAGCGGCAACAATGGGCATCCACTTCTGAACATACTGCTTAGCAGTATCGCTCTTTTTGCAGAAAGTGTCAATATACTTTTCTGCGCCTGCAATATCGCCGCTGAGCCAGAAGAGAAGATAAGTTCTTGCGGCGTCTGCGGAAGCATTGCCCTGTGTAGCGTGAGACCAGTCGAGAATAAAAGCTGTGCCGTCCTCTGCAATAATTACATTGGAGGGGTTGAAATCGCCGTGGCAAACCTTGTTGTGCTTTGGCATACCCTCAAGTCGAGTGTGAAGCTCATAGCGAGTTGTTGCATCAAGATTTGACTGGCTGATTTTGCGGTTCATCTTATCCTTAAGCTTGTTGAGCATGGGGCAGGTCTTTGCCTGAACGCTGAGCTGAATATCAACAAGCTGTTCGATATATTTATCTTTGTTTTCGGGGTCTTCTTCCATAAGCTGAGCAATGGTTTTGCCCTTGATATATTCGGAAACGATAGCCCACTTGCCGTCAACCATTGTAACTTCAAGAATTTTTGGGATATTGAGGCCTGTTTCCTCAATTCTTGCTTGGTTGAGAGCTTCATTGAGAACATCTGCCTTGGAATAATCGGAATTGAAAACCTTTACGCATACATCGCCGTCACGGTAAATGGTCTTGTCATTTCTGACTGCTATAACTCTGTCAAGTTTCATTGCTTTAATCCTCCTACTAACCTATTATTTAAGCCTTTTTGCCCTTGCGGTAAGCTGTCTTGACTTTATCGGGAGCTGCGCCGCCCTCAAGCTGAGAAGCATTGGGCATATCAGCCTCAACAAAGTGCTTGCCGTAGTAAGCGTTAAGGTACATCTGCTTAATTTCGCTCATGAGCGGATATCTGGGGTTAGCGCCTGTGCACTGATCGTCAAAGGCCTGCTCAACCATATCATCAAGACGGGCAAGGAAATCGTTTTCGTCGATACCGTAATCCTTAATGGTTTCCTTGATGCCAACCTTAGCCTTGAGCTCGTTAATAGCCTTAATGAGGTTTTCAACCTTTTCTGCGTCGCTTTTGCCGCCGAGACCGAGGTAATCCGCAATTTCAGCGTAGCGTGCAAGGGTGTGGGGATGGTCATACTGAGAGAAAGTGCCCATCTTTGCAGGAGCTTCGGAAGCGTTGAAACGAATAACTTCTTCAATCAAAAGTGCGTTAGCAACGCCGTGGGGAAGATGATGGAATGCACCTAACTTATGAGCCATAGAGTGGCATACGCCGAGGAAAGCGTTTGCAAAAGCCATACCTGCCATTGTTGCGGCATTAGCCATCTTCTCACGGGCCTCAACATCAACCTGACCGTTATCATATGCACGGGGAAGATACTTAAAGATATTCTTGAGAGCCTGAAGAGCAAGGCCGTCTGTATAATCGGTTGCAAGCATTGCGGCATAAGCTTCAACAGCATGTGTAACAGCGTCGATACCTGAAGCCGCTGTAAGTCCCTTGGGAGCTGACATATGGAAATCGGCATCAATAACAGCCATGTTGGGAAGCAGCTCATAGTCTGCAAGAGGATATTTTACGCCTGTCTTTTCATCAGTAATAACTGCAAAAGGAGTAACCTCGGAGCCTGTGCCTGCAGAGGTAGGAACAGCAATAAAGTATGCTTTTTCACCCATCTTGGGGAAGGTGTAAACTCTCTTGCGGATATCAATAAAGCGCATTGCCATATCCATGAAGTCTGCTTCGGGATGCTCGTAGAGAACCCACATAATTTTTGCCGCATCCATTGCAGAGCCGCCGCCAAGAGCGATAATTGTATCAGGCTTGAATGCAGCCATCTGTGCCGCACCGTTCTTTGCGTTAGCAAGAGTGGGATCAGGCTGAACATCGAAAAATGTTGTGTGAGCAATGCCCATCTCGTCAAGCTTATCTGTAATTGGCTTAGTGTAGCCGTTTTGATAGAGGAATGTATCTGTAACAATGAAGGCTCTCTTCTTGCCCATAACATTTTTAAGCTCATCGAGAGCTACAGGCAAACAGCCCTTTTTGATGTAAACCTTTTCAGGTGCACGGAACCAAAGCATATTTTCCCTTCTTTCTGCAACCGTCTTAATATTGATAAGATGTTTAACACCGACATTCTCGGAAACGGAGTTGCCGCCCCATGAGCCGCAGCCGAGGGTGAGAGAGGGAGCAAGCTTGAAATTGTAAAGGTCACCGATACCGCCGTGAGAAGAAGGAGTATTTACAAGAATACGGCATGTTTTCATACGAGCCGCAAAAGCATCGAGCTTTTCGGTCTGAGTTGCAGTGTTGAGATAAACGGAAGATGTATGACCGTATCCGCCGTCTGCTACAAGCTGTTCAGCCTTATCAAGAGCGTCTTCAAAGCTCTTTGCCTTGTACATCGCAAGAACCGGAGAAAGCTTTTCGTGAGCAAATTCTTCGCTGATATCAACGCTCTCTACTTCGCCGATGAGGATTTTTGTGCCTGCAGGGACAGTTATACCGGCGAGCTCTGCAATTCTGGCGGCAGACTGTCCGACAATTTTCGCATTAAGGGCGCCGTTGATGATAATGGTCTTTCTGACTTTCTCTGTTTCAGCGGAATCGAGGAAATAACAGCCTCTTGCAGCAAACTCAGACTTAACTGCATCATAAACGCTCTCAAGAACGATAACGGACTGCTCGGAGGCACAAATCATACCGTTGTCAAATGTCTTAGAATGAATGATTGAATTAACAGCGAGGAGAATATCTGCGCTGTCATCAATAATTGCAGGAGTATTACCTGCGCCGACACCGAGAGCAGGTTTGCCGCTTGAATAAGCTGCCTTAACCATGCCGGGGCCACCTGTAGCAAGGATTATATCAGCCTCTTTCATGACTGTATTTGTCATTTCAAGAGAAGGAACATCAATCCAGTCAATAATTCCCTCAGGAGCACCTGCGGCAACAGCAGCTTCAAGAATAAGCTTTGCCGCTGCGATTGTGGAATTTTTTGCTCTGGGATGAGGAGAAATGATGATAGCGTTGCGTGTTTTAAGAGCTATAAGGCACTTGAAAATCGCTGTAGATGTGGGGTTTGTTGTGGGGATAACTGCGGCAATAACGCCGATAGGCTCTGCAATCTTTTTGATACCGAAAGCCTTATCTTCTTCAATAACGCCGCAAGTCTTTGTATTTTTATATGCGTTGTAGATGTATTCAGCGGCGTAGTTGTTCTTGATAACCTTATCTTCAACTATGCCCATGCCTGTTTCTTCAACAGCCATTTTTGCAAGAGGAATTCTTGCCTTGTTAGCGGCGGAAGCGGCTGCAAGGAAAATTTTGTCAACCTGCTCCTGAGTATAGGCAGCAAAAATCTGCTGTGCTTTTCTTGTGCGCTGAATTGCCTCATCGAGCTTTTCAACACAATCTACGATTTCATAAACCTTGTTATCCATTTTTATCCTCCTGAATAAATAATTAACCGATTTGATTTTTTAGGGTATTGTTGAGGTGAGCTAACGAAAGCGCTAAGTTTTCGTGCCTTACCAATACACCCTGCGGTACGCTGAGCTTGCACGGAGCAAAATTCCAAATTGCCGTAATGCCGCTTTCAACCATGCGGTCACAAACTTCTTGAGCTGAGCCCTCGCCTACGGTAATTATGCCGATTTGCACACAGCGGTTTTTACAAAACTGCTCAAGCTCGTCAATAGGCAGTATTTCATGGTTGTTAAACTTAACCGGCTGCTTGTTACAGTCGAATGCGGCAGCAATTTTTACGCCGTAATGTTCAAACTCATCATATTCAAGCAAAGCCTTACCTAATCTGCCGGCTCCTACGAGCACTGCGCTGTTCATTGAGCTATAGCCCAAAAATGTTTCCAGGCTTTCGATAAGCTCAAAAACCTTGTAGCCTATTTTGGGTTTGCCCTTACCGCATACGGCGTTCAAATCCTTGCGGACCTGAACCTCACCGAGACCAAGCTCCCTTGCAACCGTTGTTGAAGAGACATAATCGGTTCCTTTTGGCAGCTCGCGTAAAAACCGAAGGTAGTGCGGCAATCTGCCCAAGGTAGCCTTAGAGACAGAATTTTTTTCCACTTGCACACACCTCCTGTTTTTCGTCTTCATTATTTTATCAGGAAAAGCGTAGTTTGGGAATTACTAAATATATAATCGTTATTATCATTATCGATATAACTGTTAGCGAATAGAAATTAATGGCCTAAAATCATCAACATTAAACTCTATATATGCTTTCTTTTAGAATTGCAAAGCTCTGTAATAAAGCTCTTATCAAGAGCCGAAAGCTTGTAGCCGCGTTTATAAATCAGCATATCTTTATAAACCTTTTTGTTATCGGCACAGTTACGCAAAACTAAATTATATTTTTCCAGCACGCTTTCGGGCGCAGGCGAAACCCACATAAAAGTATCGGGATTTACGCTGAGCAAATCAAACTGACTTGCGCGCTCAAAAATAAAAATTCTGCGGTCGATGTTATCAGGGAGCTCTTCTTTAATAACCTTTGCAAGAGGCAGAGACGGAACATAAGGATCTGCATGGGCAATTTCAATATAATCGCACAAATCCTCGAAATGAATTACTTCCTTGTGTGCCAGCGGATTTTCACGGCTCATAATGAGCTTATATGAAAATTCCGTAACCATTTCGTAGCTCAAGCCCTTTTCTTCCAACATGGATTTGAAATACTTGTCGTAATTTTCAGCATAGCGTATTATGCCGAGATTATAATCGTTATTTAAAATATTGTGAATGGTTCGCTGAGAATTGGTTTCTTTGTAAAAAATCTCTGCCGAATCCTTGGTAAGACTGCAAGAAAACTTGGCAAACGCCTCGGAAATATAGCAGGCACGAGGTACGGATATTGAAAATTTCTGCTTTTTCGGTGAACCGTCTTTATAAATTTTTTCTACCTGTTCAATTTGGCGCAGAATGCCCTTGGCGTAGTTAATAAACTCCTCACCGGCAGGAGTGAGAATCATGCCTTTCGCCGAACGGTCAAAAATGGTTATTCCCAAATCCGCCTCAAGCTCTTTAATTGAACGGCTTATGTTGGGCTGTGCGGTCAAAAGGCTTTCCGATGCTTTGCTGAGAGAGCCCACACGGGCAACCTCAACGGCATATTTCATGTGCAGAATATTCATTGCGATTCACCGACTCTGTAGTCAAAATTTTTCTTTATGTTTTATATTATCATATGATGTTTACAAATTCAATAAAATATGTTTACTTTTTTCTGCTAAACTGATACAATATTTTAAGCTAAATCAATGAGGTGAGGAAGATTTTTAAGATAATTTCATTTTTATTAGCTTGTATTCAGTTTATGTTATTACCCTTGAACACGGCTTTAGGGAGGCATGTTGTTTTGATTGACGCTTCTGCTAAGTACCAAACCTTTGAATCATTCGGCACAAGCTCATGCTGGTGGGCGCAGACCATAGATGACGAAGCACAGGCAAAGGAAATCGCATACAGGCTCTATAGCGAAAACGGTTTAGGGCTTAAAATCTTCAGATACAACATCGGCGGCGGCGAAAAAGATAACTCTGAGTGCCGTATTTGGGATGTAACCCGCAGAACGGAAAGCTTCTATGTTAAAAATGAAGAAACCGGCGAATACGAATATGATTTCACAAGGGATAAAAACGCACGCAGAGTTCTCGACTATGCCGTGAAATACGGTGCTGACAAGATAATTCTCTTCTGCAACAGCCCCCATTTTTCAATGACCAAAAGCGGTCACGCTTCCGGCGGTCTTGAAGAATATTCTTCTAATCTGCCAAAAGAAAACTATATGGCTTTTGTGGATTATGTTTTGACTATAGCCGATTGGTTTGTTGCACAAGGCTATCCGATTTATGCTATATCCCCTATCAATGAGCCTCAATGGAGCTGGGGCGGCGAATGGGTAGGTCAAGAGGGCTGCCACTACACAGTTGACGAGACCATTGAACTGCTTGAGCTTTTTGCAACTCAAATGAAAAAGCGCAACTGTCCTTATAAGCTCAGCGGTCCCGAAAGCGGAGAAATGAGCTGGGGATATTACGAATATGTTGAAAAGTTTTTCGCAAGCGAAATTCTCAACGAGTTTTGCGATACATTCAGCGGACACTCATATTGGATGGACGAAAAAGCCGAAGAAAAGCGCCAGGTCGGCGATACTTTCAAAGAAAAATATCCTAACAAAAAATACGAAATGAGCGAATGGTGCGAGCTGCCTCTCAAAATAGACAGCACAACCATAGACAGCGGACTGCACATGGCCAATGTTATTGTAGACGACCTGACTAAAATGAACGCAGTTTCATGGCAAAGCTGGACAGCCGTAAACGGAGACGGAGTTATGGATTTCCAAAACGGCGAGCTTATAAACTATAACCGCTACTATGCGTTCAAGCAATTCACTTCATTTATTAAGCCGGGAATGGTTAGAATCAGAACCGTTGACAATCTTGAAAACTCAACGCTCAAAACTGTTGCTTTCACTGACGGCAAAGCAATAGTAACCGTAATTGTCAATCCCACGGATTCAGCAGAAAGCTTCAAATTAGCAGGCCTGGCAGGCAACGCAGCAATATATCTGACCGACTCAACGCACAACTGCGAAAAGACATACGGCGGACGGTTTGATTCCAATATTACCGCACCTGCCAAAAGCATAATGACAGTTAGAGTTGAAATGTAAAAAGAAACGAACAGCCCCGAACCGTGCAGAAACCGGCACAATTCGGGGCTGTTATGTTATTTTGTAATATTATCTGATACCGAAGTTTTCGATAACATAATCCATATCCTTATCGCCTCTACCGGAAAGACAAATGAGGATTGAGCCCTTGCCCATTTTTTTAGCGAGCTTAAGAGCATAAGCTACAGCATGAGAGCTTTCAATAGCCGGTATAATACCCTCCAAACGGGAAAGAGCAAAGAAAGCGTCAATAGTATCATCATCGCCGATAACATCGTACTTAACTCTGCCCAAATCGTGCAGGAAAGCGTGTTCGGGGCCGGACGAAGGATAATCAAGGCCGCTTGCAACGGAATAAACAGGAGCAGGCTCACCGTTTTCATCCTTGAGCATAATGCTGTTAAAGCCGTGCATAATGCCCTCCGTGCCAAAGGTCAAGCTTGCGGCATGGTCGCCGAGGGCAGTTCCTCTGCCGAGAGGCTCTACACCGTATATGTCAACAGGGTCGTTAAGGAAGCCTGAGAACATACCCATTGCGTTTGAACCGCCGCCGACGCAAGCAACAACAGCGTCGGGAAGCTCCCCTGTCATATCAATAAACTGCTCTCTTGCCTCTATACCCACAACGCTCTGAAAATCGCGAACCATCATTGGGAAAGGATGGGGACCAAGGACAGAGCCGATGCAATAAATAGCTGTTTTATATTCCTTTGCATATGCTTCAAATGCGGCGTCCACCGCCTCTTTTAAGGTTGCAAGGCCGTGAGTTACCTCAACAACATTTGCGCCCAAAATCTTCATTCTCGCAACATTGGGAGCCTGCTTTTTAATATCAACAGAGCCCATATAGATATCACATTCAAGCCCGAAATAAGCAGCCGCAGTTGCAAGAGCAACGCCGTGCTGGCCTGCGCCCGTTTCTGCAATCAGCTTTTTCTTGCCCATATATTTTGCAAGCAGAGCTTCACCCATGCAGTGATTGAGCTTATGAGCACCTGTGTGATTAAGATCCTCTCGCTTAACATAGAGCTGAACATTGCCTACAGTGCCCGAAAGGCGTTCAAGGTGAGAAATGGGTGTAGGTCTGCCCTGAAAATCTCTGCGTATCCTGCGAAGCTCGCTGATAAACTTGCTGGATTTGCAAATTGTGAAATAAGCCTCGGTAATTTCATCCATGGCGGCTTTAAGCTCAGGGGTAACATAACAGCCACCGTATTTGCCGAAATAGCCCTTTTCATCGGGATAGTTCTTAAAATAATTATCAAAATTAGTATTGTTAAAGTTCATTGTATTTTCCTCCGAAATCATAATAAATTAAAGTAAACAGTGCTGTTCTTTAAGTCAGCTTCACCATCGCTTTTTAAGCAAAAACATAATATCCTCTCAGTAAAATAAAAAAGTCCTTAGCAGAAATAAGATCTGCCAAGGACGAAAATAAGCTTTCCGTGGTGCCACCTTGATTCACGCAGCTTGCGTGCGCTTTAAGCAGGATACAGGATATATCCCCGGTAACTAACGCATACCTCAAGCGTTGCAGAATACTTTGCACAAAAATGCATTTGACTGCACCCTCAGCGGTCCATTTGACGAACCGTTTCCTACCCGATTTACAGCAACGCGGGCTCTCTGTGAAGGCATGTTTCGCCGTTATCTCCGCCTCAACGGTTTAATAATATTGAGTTGCCTATATTATATTCCCGGCGGTTAAAAAAGTCAATAGCAAAGCATCATTTTCGTTATACCGTTTCTGAAAAAATTTTAAATACCCCTTTTAAACAATGTAAATTTTGTGATATAATAAAGCATCTCAGGAGGAATATGTAAATGATTTGCTTTTTAATTGCAGTTTTGGTTATAGTTATATTGATATTAGGCTTCGGTTTTCTTGTTCACCACATTGCATTCGGAAAGCGATGCATGGGTGACAAACGGCTGAAATATTTCACGCACGAAGATTTTGAAGGCTTAAAAGCCGCACCCGTTGAATTCAAATCCAACAAAGGGCAAACCCTCAAAGGCAACCTTTACCTTAAAGCAGGAGTCAGACGCCCCTGCGCTCTCATTATATTTTCCCACGGCTTTGGCGGCGGTCACCTCAGCTATATGACCGAGATTAACACCTTTGCCCGGAACGGATTTGCAGTTTTAGCATATGACAACACAGGCACTTTCGCTTCTCAGGGCGATTCCCTTGTAGGTTTTCTTCAAGGTGTCAGGGATTTAAATGCTGCTGTAAATTATGCCCGAAGCAACGAAAAGCTCAAAAGCCTGCCTATAATTCTTGCCGGCCATTCATGGGGCGGCTACAGCGTTTGCCAAGCCCTTGCCGGCTGCAAAGGCATCTCGGGCGCAGTAGCTTTTTCCGCTCCCGAAACAGGCTATCAGGTTATTTGCGAACAAATCAGCGCAAAAGCCGGCTTTTTGCTGCCCTTATTCAAAATCATATTTTTCTTAAAAGAGGGAAAAGCTTCTTTGAGGAAATGCTCGGATGCCCTGAGCAAAACCAATGTGCCTACCCTGCTGCTCCACGGTGACTGCGACCCCGTTGTTAAGCCTGCTGAATCTCCCGTTACAAGCCCAGCTGTTCAGGCTAACAGCAGCATAACAACCATAATGTACGAAAACCGTCGCCATAATGTTTACCAAACAGCCGAATCGGAAGAATACTTAGGTGAAGTAATGGCAGGTATTCAAGCCCTCAAAAAGATTAAAAAGCCAAGCCGAGAGGAAATTGAATTTTGCTATGATATTGATTATGAGCTGATAACCCGCGAAGATCCAATCGTAATGCAAACCGTAATCAACTTTATGAAAAACTGCATTTAAGAGGTAAATAAATGAAACTGCTTATTGCATCGGATATACACGGCTCCGCCTATTGGTGCCGCAAACTTATGGAAAGCTACAAAAGCGAAAAAGCTGACAGATTGCTGCTTCTCGGCGATATTCTATACCACGGTCCGAGGAACGCTTTGCCAAAAGATTATGACCCCAAGCAAGTAATTGAAATGCTCAACGGCATTAAAGACGAGGTTATAAGTGTTCGCGGAAACTGCGACACCGAGGTTGACCAAATGGTATTGAAATTCCCGGTTTTAGCCGACTATGCCTATATTTTAGAGGGCAAAACGACAATTTTTGCAACCCACGGACATGTTTTCAACACAGAAAATTTGCCGCCAATGAAAAAGGGCGATATTTTGCTTCACGGTCACACTCATGTGCCTGCCTGCAAACAATTTGAAAGCTACACATATATTAATCCCGGCTCGACCTCAATTCCCAAGGAGAACAGCCATCACGGCTATCTTATTTTAGAAAACCGCTTGTTCACCTTCAAAGATTTTGACGGGAATACTATCAACACCTTTGAGTTTTAATCTATGCGCAAACAACTAAAAGCCTTTAAACTGTGCGATTTCAAGGCTTTTTGCATTTTGATATATTAATATTAACCTGTTAAAAATTCAACCATTGTTTGAATTTAATTCAATAATCCGGTTATATAATAAAGAAGGCACTGACCGGCTGTTCATTCAGCGTGTCGGTGCCTGTTTTATGCGGTATGGGTTGATTATTGAATATCCGTTACCTCATAGCCTTGATCGGCAACAGCTTGCTTCAAAGCTTCATCGGAAATCTCTTTTTCCGGCATTACAACAGCGGTTCCGGTCTTGTGGCTGACCTCTGCCTTTTTCACGCCGTCAAGTGCTTCAAGAGCTTTTTTTACATGCATCTCGCAGTGTCCGCACATCATACCTTCAATTTTTAATGTCTTTTCCATTGTTTTTGTCTCCTTTTCGGTTGTGGTTTTAAATTTATTCATGATTGTATGATCCCGTTTGGAATCATACATCCGAAAGAAATTCAAGCGCAGTGCGTTGGTGACTACGCTGAAGCTGGACAAACTCATTGCCGCCGCAGCAAACATGGGATTTAACTGCCAACCGAGCACACTGATAAATACGCCGGCTGCCAAAGGAATACCGATAATATTATAGATAAATGCCCAAAACAGATTTTCGTGAATATTTCGCAGCGTTGCCCGACTCAAACGGATTGCCGCAGGAACATCGGACAGACGGCTTTTCATCAGTACCACATCCGCTGCGTCAATCGCAACATCTGCTCCTGCGCCAATGGCGATGCCGATATCGGCACTTGTAAGTGCCGGAGCGTCATTGACGCCGTCACCGACCATGATGACATTGCCTTTTTTCTTAAGCTCACGGATTACACTTTCCTTGCCGTCGGGGAGTACACCGGCAATCACTTCATCAACACCTGCCTTCGCTCCAATCGCTTTAGCCGTGCGCTCGTTATCGCCTGTCAGCATCACCACACGGATGCCCATATCCTGCATTTCTTTTATTGCCTGCGGACTGTCCTCTTTGATAACATCCGCAACAGCAATAATACCGCAAAGCGAACCGTCACAGGAAAAGAACAAAGGCGTTTTTCCTTCTTCCGAGAGCCGCTCGGATTTTCCTTTTATTTCATCAGGCACAGGGATTTGTTCGCTGATAAATTTATAACTGCCGCCAAACAGTACAGCACCGTCAAGGAATGCGGTAACTCCGTTGCCCGGTAAGGCGTTGAACTGCTCCACCTCACCGGCAGCCAAACCTTCCTGCTCCGCTCTTTGAGTGATTGCCCGTGCCAACGGATGCTCGCTTTTTTTCTCCAGCGCATAAGCGATAGACAAAAGCTCCTTTTCGCTTCTGCCGCTTGTCGGAATCATATCCGTAACCCTTGGTTCTCCTTGCGTTATCGTCCCGGTTTTATCAAGTGCCACAATCTGTGTTTTGCCCGTTTTTTCCAAAGATACAGCCGTCTTAAAGAGAATCCCATTCTTTGCTCCCATTCCGTTTCCGACCATAATAGCAACAGGAGTGGCCAGTCCAAGCGCACATGGACAGCTGATCACCAATACAGATATACCCCTCGCCAAAGCAAATCCCGCTGTCTGACCGGCGATAAGCCAAGCTATAACAGTAATTATTGCAATAACAATAACGGTAGGGACAAACACACCTGATACCTTGTCTGCAACCTTTGCAATCGGCGCTTTTGTGGCAGCCGCATCGCTGACCATCTGAATAATCTGCGAAAGCGTGGTGTCCTCACCGACTCTTGTCGCTTCACAGCGGATAAACCCCGACCGATTCAGCGTTCCGGCGGAAACTGTGCTTCCAACCGTTTTATCAACAGGTATACTCTCACCTGTCAGGGTGGATTCATCTACTGCGCTGTTTCCCTCTAAAACGGTTCCGTCCACAGGGATATTTTCACCGGGACGCACGACAAAGACATCCCCCTTTGCTACCTGCTCAATCGACACGGTTATTTCGGTACCGTCCCTGTCGAGCGTGGCAGTTTTGGGAGCCAGCTTCATAAGTCCTTTCAGAGCGTCGGTGGTTTTACCTTTTGAGCGCGCCTCCAGCATTTTCCCAAGAGTTATCAGCGCAAGTATCATAGCGGCGGATTCAAAGTAAAACTCGTGCATATAGGACATTACGGCGCCTGCGTTACCCTTTACCTGTGCATCCGTCATTGCAAAGAGCGCAAAGGTGCTGTAACCAAAGGCAGCCGTAGCACCTAATGCAACCAAAGCATCCATGTTCGGCGCACGATGCCACAAGCTCTTAAATCCGCTGATAAAAAACTTTTGATTGATGACCATAATTGCAACCGTTAACAATAGTTGCAAAAGCCCCATTGCCACATGGTTATTATCGAAGAAATTTGGCAAAGGCCAGCCCCACATCATGTGCCCCATAGAAACATACATAAGAACGATCAAAAAGCCGAGAGAGGCAATCAATCGCTTTTTAAGCAAGGGGGTTTCTCTGTCTTTCAGTGCGTCTGTGTCGGAAGATGTCCGTGTGTTTCGCTCCGTGTTTCTTTTTTTTATTGCTGCGTCGTATCCTGCGTTACGAACCGCCGCTATAATCTCTTCAGCATCGGCAGTTCCCTCCACACCCATAGAATTGGTAAGCAGACTAACCGAGCAGGAAGTTACACCTTTCACGCCTGATACCGCTTTTTCCACCCGTGCGGTGCAGGCGGCACAGCTCATACCGGTTACTGTATATTGCTCCATAGTTTATTTGTAACGCCTCCTTTTATTTCATGAGTTTTTGCAGAGTTGCCACTAACTCGTCAATTACTTCATCCTTTCCGTCACGGATATCTCCGGCAACACAGCCTCGAATATGACTCGCCAGCAGCTCCTTATTAAAAGCATTGACCGCAGCGTTCACAGCGGCAGACTGGATTAAAATATCCGCACAGTAAGCATCTTTTTCCACCATTCCTCGAATCCCTCTAATCTGTCCTTCAATTCGGTTTAGGCGGTGAATCAGCCTTTTGCGTTCTTCATCTGAGCGAGATGTTGTTTTTCCACAGCATCCGCATACTTTTTTATCAGACATCGTCACATCCTCCTTATATACCCCCATAGGGTATTATCATTATATACCCTACGGGAGTATAT
This sequence comes from uncultured Oscillospiraceae bacterium, assembly GCA_949297075.1. GTDB lineage: Bacteria > Bacillota > Clostridia > Oscillospirales > Acutalibacteraceae > UBA8612. The sequence goes on from CASFRX010000011.1 coordinate 21,431, forward strand.
GTCAATAGGGAAACGCATATTCGCAAATAATTTATTTTTATATAAATCCTAAAGATACCGCTTCTACAATCGAAAGAGTTTTCTGCCTGATTTCATATATCAAAAAAAGGTGGCCGAGTTATTCGACCACCAAGATTTTTGGAATTTCTCACTTATCTGAACTAATATTGAAAATACCCTGAACCATATATATGTTGTAAATCATAAGGGAGAAGATGTTTGTCTTTGTCAGGCACCTGTAGGAGCATCTGCTGCAACTCAAATTTTAGACTAGCTTATCGGATACGGCATACGGAAATAATTTCAGGTGGATGTTACGGTGCACTGACGGATTTTGAAGAAAATGTATTTATTGTTCCATATAAAGCGTTGCGAGATGAGGGCACATCATATCACTATATAGTCGTATTTGTCCCTTACAGTATCAACATAAGTTTTCAATACTCTTTCTCGGCTCATTTCATTAACAAGACGAATTTCAATTCCTGATAATTCAATGTTTGATGGCATTAAATCCATACCGTCCTCAGTTCTTAAAATACCAAAACCCGACACTAATTCTTTATCTTCAACAATCGTTTGCATTACATTCGCAAGTGTTGAATTGAGTTCATCAGGCTTTTTAATTCCCAAAGATACTGTTAAACTTCCCTGTGGGTCTGCATCAACAAGCAAAACCTTTTTTTCCTTGTCTTACTAGTCCTGCGCCCAAATTAACTGTGGTAGTTGTTTTACCAACACCACCTTTTTGATTTGTAATTGCAATTACTTTGCAATCGTTCATTACGATTCCCCTCCTCTACGAATAGGAATCACAATGGGGTTACATGATTTTTTATTAGTAACACCCAAAAGTTTTTGAATAAAAATAGTGATACCTCCCTGTTACTATATATTTGCCGGGACGAGTACATCAAACCAGGTGTACTCGTTTCGTTCTTATTCCTAAGCTATAATGGAGGGGCGAAATGGTTTGACGTATACCTCCTTGGGCAAAAAGCCCGTAGTAAAGACAGTCAGCC
>CASFRX010000012.1 GCA_949297075.1 uncultured Oscillospiraceae bacterium
ACCTCCTTGTTATTTTAGTTGTGTGGTCGGCAAACCACTTCTAATATATCAAGGAGCTTTTTTCTTGTCCACTTCTCCCCTCGCTAAAAGCTTTCCTTCCCCCCTGGCATAGCCAGGGGTTGCCTTTGTTGCAAACAAAACAAAAATTGCCGTTCTGATTTCTCGGAACGGCAATTCTTTCATATAATTACATAATATATTTTTTTGCTTAGTCTGTGAAACCTTGGTAGCCCATGGTTTTATTGAGCAAGTCGTTAAACTTTTCCAAAGCCTCGCCTAATTTGTTGTAGGCGGTTTTGTCTTCGGGAGGTTCACGGTAACCGACTGCTACAAGGGCGTTTTCAAGCTGAGCTTTAACCTCTGCTTCCTTGCCCTCTGAAACTACCGTATCGGCAAGGTAGGCTTCCGCATTAGCAATAGCCTTGTTGAGGATTGACGCCTGCTCAGCGGTTAAGGCGCTTTGGTCAACGCTCTTTGCCTCGTTGAGGAGGTTTTTAATCTTTCTGCCGTCACGGCCTACATTGAACTGCGGGAAGCTGCTGTCGGAATAAACATCTTTAATGCTGTTATCCTTGAGCAATGCAGTTGCAAGGAGCATGATGACATCGTTGCTGCCTGTGCTCTCGTGATTCTGCTTGTAAAAGTAGAATGAATGGTCGGGAAGCAAAGCTGTTGAAGCGTCAATTTCACGGTCGGGAGAAATGTGGTTGTGGGTGGGATCACTGCAGTTTGAGCCGCCCAGCTTATTAATATTTTTCTGGACATAGCTATTCGGATATTTTTGACCGATAAGGCAGCTGTCCATGCCCATTGAGGTGGAGCTCAGGTGAATAATTCCGTCGGAATTGTATTCATTCCAGCTTGGAACAAGGCAATACATGGGGCTGCTGTAATCAACAATATTGAAAACTTCAACACCGTTATCTACCAGCTTCTGAATGTTTTTGAGCGAGTTGCATTGCGCCCTATGGTATAGCTCAATTTCCTCGCAAACCTTACAGTCAAGAGGATTATAATGCCACTTATCACGGGCTTCTTCAAAATCTGCCTGCGGCACAAGGGACCACATGGTTGTGCAGTTGACAAGCACATCGCCTATCAGTGATTCAACAATAGCATCAAGCAAGCCCTTGATAACTTCGTAGGGGAAAATGCGAAGAGCTATGTTAATCAGGTTGCCTGTAACCTTGTCGCCCGTGAGAGAGGGAATCAGATAGCCGTAGATTGCCTTGGGGTCTGTGTTGAACTTACCTTTAAATAAATCGCCTACAAGGGCTGAGCCGTCGAGAGCCGGGACAATATAGAGAACTCGGTTGAGGTCCTTATATGTATCGGGGTAGTATTCGAGCAGACCGTTCATAATAGTGCCGCCAAGGCTGATGGGCACTATGTTTACCTTGTCGTGACCTGTTTCGATTTTGACCTGCTCAATGAAATCGTGAAGCTCGGCGCAGATTTCCATATTGTTGCCGAAAGAGTTATAGGCAAAATAATAGAGGTGATCCTGGCCTGCTGCCTGTGAATAAGCCTGCAGGGGAACATGGTCGTAAATCTCTTTCTTTTCCTCTTCGGAGCAGCGAGCAACGCTGTACGGATAGTTTTTAACAACGATGTTGTAAACGCTGTCGCCGTTTTCGTCAAAGGTTATCCACTTGAAAAGCTCGGGAACAACTTCCTTTGCCTTCTCGCTCAAGCCCATATCCTTCTGGCAGAAAAGGGATAATATCAACGGGAAAACAAGCTCTTTAATTGCGTATTCAGCGTCAATATAAAGAGGCCAGCCTGTAATCATATCGCCCTTGCTGTCATAAACAGGGCTGCCGTTTTCATCGGCAAGGTAGGTTGTGGATTGACCGATGCCGTGGATGACAATAGTGGGGGCGTGTTCGCAGCTGCCTTTGCAGTTTGTGTAACAGCCGTTTTCATCGGCTGCGGTGTTGTAGCCGTTCGGCTCTGCTGCGCCGGCTGATAAAACAGCCGGCACAATAAGGCAAACGCAAAGTATGGCTGCAATTATTCTCAAAAAATTCTTTTTATTCATAACTGCACCGCCTAAAAATTTTGGAAAGGTAAATCAAAAGATGTCGGAGAAGCCTTTGCCGCCGATAACCTTGAAGAGAATAGTGCTGATAACTTCAAAGATGCCGGGCTTGCTGTCGCCTGTATCGGCTTCGGGCTCTTTTGTTGAATAGTTGCCGTAGCCGCAGAATGCAAGAGCGTTGTTTGTTGCAAGGGTAGCAGCGTCAACATCGGCCTGGTTGCCGATTGTAGCTGCCATAACTTTCTCTGCCTGTGCTATTGCGGCTTCAAGAACCTCGGACTGCTCAGCTGTCAGACCCTCCATCTCTCTTGCCTTGTAGCAATCGGGAAGATTCCAGCGGCGCAGACGCTTGTTGTTTGTGCCGAAGTTGAACTGAGGATATTTTTCGGGATTTGACCGGACATCCTTGATTTCATCTGTAACAAGGAGAGAGAGAACAAGGTTGATTATAGGAGCGGAGTTGCCTGTATCCTCGTGGTGCATATCCTTGTAGAACCATGTGTTGTCGGGGAATGCGCAGTCGGCAGCGCAAATTTCGCCGTCGGGAGAGAGATACTTTCGGTCAGTCGGAGAGGTAATGCCTCTGAGCTGTTCGCCGGGAAGTGCGCAAACTGCGCCCAGAGAAGCAGATTCAACATTGATAATAGAGTCGGAGTTTACGGAATTTGTGCTCTTTGCAATTTTGAAGAAAGAGTATGTAACATCGCCTGTTGCAAGGCTGTAACCTACGATATTGTTGATTTCAACACCGTATTTCTCTTTCATGTATTTGAGGTTGCTCTCAAGGTTAATTCTTGCCTGCTGGAAAGCGTCGGTCTTTGCACGCAGAACGGGATACTTATCCTTGGGGAGAACGCTGTCGATAATCTGAGCATAGGTTTCCTTGGAGCACATTGCCCAGAACTGCGGGATCTTGAGAAGCATTGTGTTGTAAAGAACATTGTAAAAGCTTGTGAGAGTGCCGTAAAGAACATCCTTGGGGAGAATGCGCAGAGCGATGCTGATGAGGTAGCCCATATCCTTATCTCCGCTTTCCTCCATGATGATGGGGAGAAATTCGTTGTAAATAAATTCGTCGTCAAGGTTCCATTCGCGCTTGTAGAAATCGTCAATGATGTTAGTGCCGTTGAGAACAGCAACTGCGTTGACTATGCGGCGAACATCGTTCTTGTCCTTGAACTGCTCAACATAAGCTGTGAGAATTGTGCCGCCGAGAGAAACGGGCAGAAAGTCAACCTGGTCGTGACCGGTTTCTTTCTTAACCATCTGAATGTATTCGTCAAGCTCTTTAGCGGACTCCATGGGGTCGCCTGCAAGGTTGAAAGTGAAGAAATAGACATGATCCTTGCCGATTGCATCGCAAAGGGGATCGATGGGAAGCATAACTCTGAACCAGTTCATCTGGTCTTCGGACACGCTTGCCAGTGAGCCGTAGCGGTAAACCTCGATGTTTTCGTAGGTGTTGCCCTCGTCGTCAGCGGCCTGCCATTTGAATGCACGCTCTGCAATATCTGTCACAGCCTCGCTCCAGCCGATATCAGTCTGGAAAATGAGGGTGAGGAGGAGGGGAACGATTGCACGGGGAATAGCAAAGGGAAGGAGGTCGGAGGTGTCAATGATGACGGTCTGACCTTCAATGCGCTTGCCGTCCTTGTTGAGCTTGGGCTCGCCGTTTTCATCGGCAATATAAGCCTTTGAGTGGTTGATACCGGGGAGAATAACAACGGGTGTTTTATCACATTCCGGCTCCTGAGCTGTTGTGCCGACTGCAACTGCGCCGAAAACAAGCGCAAGAGCAAGCACAAGTGAAACGAGTTTTAATAAGTGTTTTTTCATTGTGGCATACCCTTTCTTTGTTTTATACTTTTTTAAGACTTTCAAGCCCTTTATGGATAATAAATATAATAACATAATTAAAATTTCAAAACAATTTGCGAATTGTTAGAAAAAAAGAAAAAATTATTGGTTATTATTACTGTATTTTTCATTATTGAAACGATAGCCGTTGACTATTTATGCTAACTTTGATAAAATACAGTAGTCTGGATAAATATATACTAAGGAGGTAGGCATGTATGGATAAGTTTGCAGCTGTGGCAGTTTTAATGTCGGTGCTTCGCTTTTTACATCGCAAAACTCCCCTGCTTCTGCCCCTCACTCTTTTGATTGCTGCTCTTTCCGGTTTGTTTGAGCTTGCATCTCAGGAGGCTCGCCCTGCCGAGGTGGATAAAACCATGGTAATCTATGCGGATTCGTGGGAACGCTCTCAGGATATTGCCACAGACGGAGAGAATTATTACTTCAGCTGTAAATACGGCTTAATTAAAACAGAGCTTGACTGTACTACCGTCATCGCTCGCAATGCAGACGCTTTGCCCGATGAATATGTGGAAAACTACGGCACGGCTCATATCGGCGGCATCAGCTATTACAATGGCAAGCTCTACTGCTCAACCGAGGACAGCAAGGTTTGGAACAGCCCAATAATTTTGGTCTACGACGCCGAAACTCTTGAATTTACGGGAGAGGCTTATCACCTTGACCCTGCCCGCCACACAAGAGGTCTTCCCTGGGTGTGTGTTGACCCCGAAACAGGCTTGATTTATACCTCTTCAAGAGATAACTCAAAGGAAATCATGTGTTACGACCCCAAAACTCAGCAGTATCTCGACGATGTTGTGCTTGTAAACGAAGATCCCGATTTTAATATCCACAAAATTCAAGGCGGCGATATCAGCGGCGGTGTGCTATATGTTGCCACGAATAACGACACTCAGGCCGTTTACTCCGTTGAGCTGAGCAGCGGCAAGGCAGAAAAGCTCTTTGACCGCAACCTTTTCACAGGCAGCGAGGGCGAGGGTCTGACCGTGCTCAAAACTGCTGACGGCGCATTTATTCATGCAATGGATATGAGCCCCATATTTGTTTCAGCATATATCAGACATTACAGTCTGTAAATATTCGGTTTACCGTTAGTGATTAACAGTAAATTACAAAAGTTTTTTGAAAGGCAAAATCAATGTTAGAGTTAAAAAATGTTTCATTTACAGTCGGCGGTGACGACGGACACGAGATTATAAACAATGTGTCTCTCACCGTCAACGACGGAGAGTTTTTAATAGTAACTGGACCTAACGGCGGAGGTAAATCAACCCTTGCTCGCCTTATTATGGGCATAGAAAAGCCCACAAGCGGTCAGATACTCCTTGACGGACAGGATATTACAAGCCTTTCCGTAACCGAGAGGGCAAGGATAGGCGTCGGCTACGCTTTCCAACAGCCTCCCCGTTTCAAAGGCATAACCGCACGCAGGCTTTTAAGCCTTGCCCACGGCAGTGAGCTACCTGAGGACGAATGCTGCGCCTACCTTACCAATGTGGGTCTTTGCTCAAGGGACTATCTCAACAGAGAAATTGACACTTCCCTTTCAGGCGGCGAGGTTAAGCGAATAGAAATTGCAACTCTTATGGCAAGAAAATTGAAGCTTGCAATTTTTGACGAGCCTGAGGCAGGTATAGACCTTTGGAGCTTTACAATGCTCGTTGAAACTTTCAAGACAATGAGCCGCCGCAAGCACAACAGCGTTGTGATTATTTCCCACCAGGAGCGCATAATGCAGCTTGCGGATAATATAGCCGTTATAGCAAACGGTTATCTCAAAACCGTGGGCTCAAAGGCAGAGGTTTTCCCGAAGCTTATGAGCGAGCTTGGGGAAAGCTGCGGCTTCAGAGGAGGTAACGAATGATGTTTAATTCTATTGAGAAAAATCTCCTTTATTCCATTGCCGATATCAAGGATATGCCCGCAAGCGGAGCTTTCAGCCTGCGCCGGAACGGCGAGGGCGTAATGATTAATTCAACGGAAAAGGTTATTATTGAGCGCAAAACGGATAAGCCCGGTATAAACATCAAAGTAGCTCCCTACACCAAGGGTGAGCATGTGCATATTCCCGTAATTGTTACGGAAAGCGGCGTTGACGATTTGGTTTATAACGATTTTTATATAGGCGAGGGCGCAGAGGTGCGAATTGTTGCAGGCTGCGGAATCCATAATGACGGCAGTACGGACAGCAAGCACAACGGTATCCACCGCTTCCATGTGGGCAAAAACGCAAAGCTCACCTATGTTGAAAAGCATTACGGCGAGGGCGAGGGCACCGGAGCGAGAATACTCAACCCCGTGACCGAGGTTTTCATGGACGAGGGCGCAGAATGTGAAATGGAAACAGTGCAGATTAAGGGCGTTGATTCCACCGTTCGCGAAACAAACGCTCGCTTGGGCAAAAACGCAAAAATCGTTGTTACGGAGCGACTTATGACTCACGGCAGCCAGAGCGCGCACAGCAATATGGAAATCAGCCTTGACGGCGAGGATGCTTCGGCGCAGATTATTTCACGCTCCGTTGCAAAAGACGCTTCCGAGCAGATTTTCTATCCCCGTGCTGTGGGCAACAGCCGCTGCAGAGCCCATGTCCAGTGCGATTCAATTATTATGGATAGCGCAAAAATTCGCTCAATCCCCGAAATTGCCGCCAACCACCCCGATGCACAAATTGTTCATGAAGCGGCAATCGGCAAAATCAATAACGACCAGCTTACAAAGCTTTGCACTCTCGGCTTGACCGAGGAGGAGGCGGAGGAAGTCATAATTGAGGGCTTCTTAGAATAAATAATTGCGGTTGGAGCCTAAAGCTCACACCCGATTATATACGGCACTTACCCTATTTAAAAGAAAAGGAGAAAACCAAAATGGCAGATGCTTTTTTCTGCGCTCCCGGCGGAAAATTCAGCCGCAAGCGCACAATACTTACGGGCTTCGGATTTATGGCAAGCTCAATCGCATGGGCGATTTATGACCCGTACATCACCAAGCTTCTAAACATGTTGCTCAATGCTTCCGAGACAGTCACTCAGTGGAGCGCAAAGCTCAACGAAGCTTTTCCCGTTCTTGCAAAGTTTGCAGAATCTCAGGGTCAGGATGTCACCGTCGCAGGCGGCGGTATCACTCTTGTTCCTCTTTTCATCGGTATTATTATGACTTTTGATAACATCTTCGGTGTTATCTTCCAGCCCGCCTTCGGCAAGCTCTCCGACCGCTGCCATTCAAGGCTGGGTAAACGCCGTCCCTTTATTGTGTTCGGTGCACCGGTTTCAGCTCTCCTCTTTGCGATTATTCCGTGGGTTGCTCTGAACGGCTCTCTTCCCCTGACAATGCTGTTCATTATCCTCTTTGTTTTCTCAATGTCCCTTTGGCGTGCTCCGGTTGTTGCGCTCATGCCTGCTTTGACTCCCCCCTCAATGCGCAGTGAAGGCAACGCTATCATCAACCTTATGGGCGGCGTCGGCAGCGCCCTCGGTCTGTTTGTAGGCACTATCGTAGGCCTTATCTATACCGCAGTCAAGGGCGTTAAAATCGGCATTGATAACGAGCAGGTTATTTTCCCCTATGTTTTCCTCACAGGCTCAATCGTCATGGTTATCGGTATGCTTGTTATCCTCCTCTTTGTTAAAGAGCCTTCAAGCAAGCTGGAAATTAAAGCGGCTCAGAATATGGCCATGGATGAGGCCGCAAGGGCTAAGGCAGAAAAAGAAGCCAAAAAGGCTGAAAAGGCTGCAAGAAAAGCTCAGAAGCTCTCAAGGGGCGAAAGAGCAAGCCTTATCTTCATGCTCGGCGGCTTGTTCTTCCTCTTCTGCGGCACAAACGCTATTACAACTTTCTTTGCTCTGTTTGCCGCTGAAATTCTCGGCAAAACAACATCGGAAGCTACTATTATGACAACTATCTTCGCCGTATGCTCCGCTATCGCCGCTATACCTGCCGGCTATATGGGCAAAAAGCTTGGCAGAAAGAAAACTATACTTATCGGTCTGGGTATTTTCATGGCAGCATTCCTGCTCTATGTAATTATTCAGAATATGGCTCTTATCTGGGTTGCACTTGTGCTTGGCGGCTTTGCGAATATGTTCATCACCGTCAATACCCTGCCCCTCGTTCTCGAAATCGGCGGTCTCGACAAAGTGGGCACATTCACAGGCTATTATTATACGGCTACATTCTCAGCTCAGATTGCCTCTCCCATCGTTTACGGTATAGTCCGTATGCTTACAGGTACATATATGTCCCTGTTTGTCTACAGCCCGATTATGTTCATTCTCAGTATGCTCTGCATCTTCTTCGTCAGACACGGCGAAGCTATCCCCGAAGAGGTTGTCAAGGCGGCAGAGGCAGAAAACGATTAATTTAATTTGACCTTTAATGTGCAATGTACAATGAAGATTTTTCCGATTTGTACATTGTGCATTTCGCAGATTACACTCCCCTGAACAAAGCTGTTTTATTACCGTAGATTGGAAATAGCCTGAGGTATCCGCAGATTACACTTTCTTGAACAAATCAACTGTATTGAGGCATTTGAAACGGCACTTTGCCATTGAGGCTTTTGGTGTCGCCTTGCGACCGTGTATTGGAAATATGTCGAGATATCCGCAGATTACACTTTCTTGAAAAAATCAACTGTATTGAGGCGTTTGAAACGGCACTTTGCCATTGAGGCATTTGGCGTCGCCTTGCGACTGTAGATTGGAAATAGCCTGAGGTATCCGCAGATTACACTTCCTTGATTATATGATGCGAATTGAGGCATTAAAAGGTAAATTAGAAACCTGTTGAGGTATCCGCAGATTACACTTCCTTGATTATATGATGTGAATTGAGGCATTAAAAGGTAAATTAGAAACCTGTTGAGGTATC
>CASFRX010000013.1 GCA_949297075.1 uncultured Oscillospiraceae bacterium
AATATCTTATGTTCTGTGTTATACTTTTCATAGTGATTGAGTCCTTTCTGTTGGATTTTTGTTTGTGGTGAACTTATTCTATCAGAACTCAATCACTTTTTCTATTCCTTTTTGTCTCACATCAATTGTAAACCTACAAAAAATTACAAAATAATGTGTAAACTTTCTTGAAAATATACAATATGATATGCTATAATGTTATAAATTACAAATTAGGAAGTGATTTGAATGAAGTGTCCATTCTGCGGTTACGAGGAAAGTAAGGTAATTGATTCAAGGCCTACCGATGAGGGCGAGCGTATTCGCCGCCGCCGTGAGTGTATTCAATGCGCTAAGAGATTTACAACATATGAAATAATTGAGAGCGTACCCATTATTGTTGTAAAAAAGGATAAATCAAGAGAATCCTTCGACAAGCAAAAGCTTTTCAACGGTCTGCTCAGAGCTTGCGAGAAGCGCCCTGTTTCTTTGGCTCAGATTGAGGAAGTTGTCAACAGCATTGAACAGACAATTCAAAATTCCCTGGATAGGGAAGTTACATCCGTTTATATCGGCGAGCTTGCTATGGACAAGCTTAAGGGACTTGATGAAGTTGCCTATGTGCGATTCGCTTCGGTTTATCGCCAATTTAAAGACATTAATACATTTATGCACGAGCTTTCAAAGCTCCTCAGCGAAAAATGAAATATACTTAAACAGAAACTTGAACGCTCAGGTTTCTGTTTTTTTATAAATTTGTCTTGACAAGAGAACGGAGGTTCACTATAATGTTAGTGAACACAAGTTCACGAGGAGGGCTTTTAATGTCAGCAAAGAAAGATTTAATAATGCTCACATCTCTGAGACTGTTTGCCGATAACGGGTATGAGGCCGTTTCCGTAAGCGAAATCGCAGGGGAGTTAGGGCTTGTCAAGAGTGCGCTTTATAAGCATTTTAAGAATAAGAGAGATATTTTCGACAGCATAATTGCACGCATGGAAGAGCAGGATTACGAATATGCAACGGAAAACGATATGCCTACTCAACAGGGAGAACCTGAAGAAGTGAGCTTAAGCAGCATTATTGCTTACAGCAAAGCTATGTTTAAATATTGGACTGAAGATGAATTTGCTTCACTTTTTCGCAGAATGTTGACTTTAGAGCAATACAGAAGCGAAGAAATGAGTGCATTATATCAGCAGTATCTCGTTTCGGGTCCGCTGATTTATTTGGAAGATATTTTTGCCAAATTAACCGGAAAGCGTAAAACTGCAAGGATTTTGGCTTTAGAGCTTTATTCTCCCATGTATATGCTCTATACGCTTTACGACGGCACTGAAAACAAAGATATCGTCGAAAAAATGCTAAATGAATACTTTGATAGCTTCTATAGGAGGGTTACTGAAAATGAACTATCCATTAAGTAAAAAGTATGAAACCGATACAATAATGAGCAAAATTATGGGACCTAATCCCGTTAAGCTTTGCGAAGAGCTTCTTAACGACTGCAAAATCAGCAGGGGAGCCGTTATCTGTGATTTAGGAAGCGGCGAGGGTGTAACATCAGTATTTATGGCTAAGGAATACGGTTTTAAGGTATATGCCTGCGATTTGTGGAGTGAGCCGGAATCACATATTGATTTTTTTACTAAAATGGGATTAACGGAAAAAGAAATTGTTCCCGTAAAAGCAGATGCCGAAAATATGCCCTTTGAACAAATGTTCTTTGACGGGGTAGTGAGCATTGATTCATATAACTATTTCGGCCGGGACGAAGATTTTTTAGATAATAAACTTTTGCCTTTTGTTAAAAGCGGAGGGTATATCTATATTGCAATTTCGGGCATGAAAAAAGACTGTCACGATAATCTGCCGCCGGAGCTCTTATTATCATGGACTGCAGAACAGATGGCATACATGCGCGATATAAACTATTGGAAAGATTTAGTAGGCAAATCGCAGCAAGCAGAGCTAATTGACATATATCAAATGGAAAGCATGGACGAGGTTTGGGAAGATTGGCTCAAACAAGAAAATGAATATGCTGTCGGTGACCGTAAATCCATGAGAAACGGCGCAGATAAATATCTGAATTTTATTGCTATTGTTTTGCGTAAAAAATGAGCTTGACAGATATATAAGGGTATGCTAAAATATAAATAGCCACTTGCACAAAATAAAACAAGTTTTGTGCAAGTCAACGGAATAGGAGAGAGCAACATATGTTGTTCTCTCCTTACTTGATATCTGGACATTATTTCGTGAAAACTATGAAAACAGATATCTTTAAACCCGTACCAAAGGCTCAAATTTTTACTAACGCACGAACAAGATATTACATAAAAGGTGATGAAAAAATATGGCTTGATACACTCGTATGCGACAAACCTATATTCAACCCTTTAAAGGCTGAGAAAGTTAATAAAGAGCCTGCACCAGAAGCTGCTACAGTTTCAGAAAGCAACAACCCAGACAATGAAGAAAGAGCTGCAAGGAGAGCAAGAAACAAGGTTTTTGAGCTATGCCTATGCAATGAAGATTTGAAATATTTTGCTACTTTTACATTAGACGCTGCAATAATTAACCGAAATGATTATACCTGTATTATAAAAAAGCTAAATTCTTGGCTTGATTATCGTGTCCGAAATATTGGACTCAAATATATAATGGTGGCTGAATACCATAAGAATAAAGCCATACACTTTCACGCTTTGATGAATGACGCTTTGCCATGCGTAGAAAGCGGAACAGTTATGATACCCGAACGAACCAAGCCAGTAAAAATAGCTACAGCAAAACGCTTACACCCTAACGAAGAAGATTGGCAGACCGTTTACAATATTCCTGCTTGGAAGTTTGGTTTTACTACAATGATGAATTGTGAAGAGGGTACAGAAAACCATAACAGAGTAGCTACCTGCTGCTACATAAGCAAGTACATAACTAAAGGCGGAAAATGTGGCGGTCGCTATTATTTATCTGGTGGAGACCTCAAAAGACCTGTTGCAGAGTATTATAACACGGAGTTTAATAATGCTGTTGAAAATGTGGAAGATATAACACAAAAGGAGTTTGATATATGCGGAAGTGCTTTCATAAAAACCAAGCCGAAAATATACGAATAAAGCGTTGGTATGCTGTAGCTTTGAAAAAAGGCGATATATTGTATGCCTTTGCATTTGATGAAATAGATGCGATTAGCTCTATTTTTGGCTATACAGACATCAACACAATATTAAAAGTTGTAGATACTGTTACACTTTGCAAGCCGCAAAATGGGCGCAATTTGACACTTTTAGGAAAGTAAAAAATGACTACTGATTATTTGCCACTGGAAGATTATAAGAAGCTCTTCCCATATCTGAGTTATGATAACTTTTTAGCTCTTTCGATTTCTTTGGAAACTGGTTTGAGAATAGGGGATGTTGTAGCATTGCCTACAACATCCCTAAATGGCTATGTACTTAATTACACGGCTTCAAAAACTGGCAAAAGCGGCACGGCATACTTAAGCAAGACATTATCCGACAAGCTTCACCGTTTTAAGGGAAAAAGCTATATATTTGAAAGCCGAAGCAAAAGCGGACACCGAACGAGGCAAGCCGTATGGCGAGATGTAAAAAAAGCAGCTTTCTTGGCTGGAATAGATTTGAACATAGCCCCACACTCTGCACGTAAAACCTATGCGGTTAAGGTTGCAAAAGAAAAAGGTTTCAAGGCAGCGCAGAAAGCTTTACAGCATGAAGAAGCTTTTACTACAGCAGGATATGTTTTAAGCGGCATTTTAACCGAAGCCAACAACTATGCTTCAATGTCTTTGAAGAACGAAGATATTGAACTTTTATCCGAGATGATAGCTAAAAAAGTGGTTGAGATGTTGCCGTGTGTCAAGGGTTGCGTAGCAACTTGCGAAGCCCTTGACACACAATAGAACCCAATAATACAAAAACAAGCGAAAGCACTAAATGGCTTTCGCTTCTTAATTACCATAACGAAAAAAATTAGAAGCCGCTACAAAAGAGCTGTGCTGACGGCGCAGAGAGCCTTTGGGAGCGTGCCGCAAGGCTGCCGAGGAAGAACCCACTAACGGCGTAGAACCAGCTAACCGCCGAGGCAAGCGAGCAACCAGCGAACGAAGCCGCCAGCACATGCACAGCGGCAACCGCTAAGGGCGGAGCTGGCGAGAGCGCTTGCGGAGTGCGGATAGCAAGCTATCAAAAGGGCAACCGCTTACCCCGCCGAAGCCAGCGAAGCCAGCGGCGGGTGGGATATAAACGACCGAGGAGCGAAGCGACGAGAAACCGAAAACCTTTCTGGAAGCAAGGTTTGCCGCTGTGCTATGCTCTTTTCTCTGTGGCTCTCTTTTATTGCTCCGTTTATGCCGCTTACTGTTAGTTAAAGCTTTTTTGTTGGCTTAATACTCTCGGTACGGTGCGCTTCTCCCCCTTGGGGGAGACGGGAGAGAGGGAAAAAAAATAGCTAATCCTTGACGGATTAGCTATTTAGTGCTACGATAGGAATACAGCGAGCGCACAAGCCCGAAGTACCACGGACAATGCCTATCGTTTTGTATACTCTCGTATACGGTGCTTTTTTAGTTTATCATAGTTCGCTGAATATGTCAATAAGGAGTTTGTTTTTTTATCAAGGCTCTCTTGACATGCACAAAATGGTTATTTTGTGTCCCGACAGGGATTAACAAGTGGCAAATAGCCACTTGCACAAAATAAATATTTTGTGCAAGTGAGGGGAGAGAAAAAGGGTAAAATAATCGTATTTTGCTCTTTTTCTGTTTTTGTAGCTAAATTTAATCATTTTTGCTTATTATTTAAAGTTGGTGTTTATATATGGTTAGAAAAGATATTGCTGAATTACCTGAGGCTGTTCAAAATTTTTTGAGCTACCAAACTGCTGTTAAAAATAAATCAGAGCTTACCGTGCTTGAATATGCATCTGATTTAAGAACATTGTTTCGTTGGCTTATGTACGAAAAAAACGGCTCAGCCGATAAGAAGCCTTTAAACGAATACGATATTTCACAAATTGATAACGATTTTATTAAAAGCATCACTTTGAGCGATTTGTATGCCTTTTTGGCTTTTTGTCAGTGTGAGCTCAATAATAACGCAAAAACCCGCGCACGCAAATCATCAACAATACGAAGTTTTTTCAAGTTTTTAAAAGCGCATGCAATAATTGACGAAAATCCTGCCGAACACTTGGATTCTCCGAGCTTAAAGAAAACTTTGCCGAAATATCTGACTTTAGATGAAAGTATTGATTTGTTAGACGCTATAGACGGTGAGTTTTTTGAGCGTGATTACTGCATAATAACATTATTTTTAAATTGCGGCTTGCGTTTATCTGAGCTTGTAGGCTTAAATTTACGAAGTATTCGTGGAGATGGCAGCGTAAAAATACTCGGAAAAGGCAACAAAGAGAGAATTGTTTACCTAAATGATGCGTGCATTGATGCGCTAAACAAATACTTAAAGATAAGGCCTGCCGAGGGTTTACACGACCGAGAAGCCTTGTTTATAAGCCGACAAAAAAACAGAATCAGCCGACGCACAGTTCAGTATATTGTTAAAAAATTTCTCGAAAAATCCGGAATTGATGACAAGGGCTATTCGGTTCATAAATTAAGGCACACATCCGCGACTCTCATGTATCAGCACGGAAATGTTGATGTTATGCTTTTAAAGGAACTGCTTGGCCACGAAAGCCTTGCAACAACACAAATTTATACCCATGTTGCAAACGAGCAAATTAAATCAGCAATAAAAGCCAACCCATTGGCAGAGGTTAAGAAAAACAAACCAAAATCAGAAGAGTAATGCGCTGCCGAAACCGGATAAGCAAAGGGCTTGAACAGCGGTAATTACAATAATAACCACTGCAATTACTAAATATCTGATAAAAAACTCCTTTAGCTCTCCACTGCTCTCCCTTTTGGCTGAGAAAGTATTTTGTGCAATAATTCCCGATAAAATCAATGATTCATTACATCCTATTAGCTGCATTAAGCTTATAATTATTGCCGCAGGAAAAACGGTTATTATGGCAAAAACCGCTCCGTCAATTCTGTGAACATTATATAAATATGCACCTATAAACGAAATCAAAGCTCCGTAAACGGCGGGCGCTATCATGGCAAAAGGTATTCCGAGAGCGCTGAAGCTGCTTAAAAAGGCAATTATTAACGGTATAATTGCAGTTATAATAAGAAACCCAAATGTATTGCCAAAGCTTATTTCAGGCAATTTTTCCAGCATAGTTTTCATTTGAGAAGCAAATATATCGTTGCAGTTATTATAAGCCGAAACTCCCATAAATAAGCCGCCCAAAAACAGCAAAAACAGCAGCATTAAACGCCAATTTATCACAACCTCATCTCTAAATTCTCCTAACGAACCGCCTATTCCTTTTAAGTTAAGTGTCATTGCTTTCATGTCCTTTTACTCCTTATTTATTTTGTTTTTCGTTTGATTTTCTTTTGTTTTTTAATATTTACTGCGGCTATACCTCCGACAGCACCGCCGCAAAGGCAAAGACCTGCAGGTATCAGCTCAAAGCTTGAAAAGCCGTTAAAGGCTATTGACATTACGGCAAGAAGCAGAATGGACGGCAATGCAGAACTTAATAAGCCGTGAGCCAAGCCGTTCTCACGCTTTTTCCGCACGGCTGAAAACCCGCCGATTATGCCTGATATAACGGCAGTAAAAACCAAAAAAGCAAAGTAATTGTTCCTGTCCATATTAGTTTTTAGGATTATAAATGAGAACAGCAGAGCCGTTACAGTGAACACAGCAGTACAGATTAAGCTGCCCTTAAGCAGTTCTTTAGCCAATGATATATCTTTATTTTTTTGCATAAAATAACCCCCATATCCTCTTGTTAGAAGATATGAGGGTTTTGTCTTGTTTATTACCGAAAATTATTCTTCTTCTTTTGATTTTTTCTTTTTCTTGGCGTGCTTTTTGCCTTCTTCTTCAATTTTAGCTGCACGCTCAGCTTCTTTAGCTTCTTTGGCAGCTGCTCGTTCAGCCTCTGCTTTTTCATTAGCTGTGTTATTGGTCTGCATAGCCCAACGAGCAACCTTCATCTTGGTGCGGTCGGAACCAGTTTCGATGATAAGCGTATCATCCTTGATTGTAACAACTCTACCCATGATGCCGCCGATTGTTGTGATTTCGTCACCAATCTGGAGAGAATCACGCATCTGCTGCTCTTCTTTTTGCTTTTTCTTCTGGGGACGAATCATGGTAAAATACATAATACCGAACATAACAACCAAAAGAATAATCATTGAAAAAGGACTGCTCTGCTGAGAACCGCCGCCGTTAGTTGCGGACTGTGCAAGAAGAGTATAGAAATCCATAATTTAAAAACTTCCTCCATAGAATTAATGCATAGATTATACTTTATTTATATCCGTGTGTCAAGCAAATCGACATATTTGTCGTGAAAATCTTTAAATGTTCCGTTGTCAAGCTCGTCACGAATTCTCTGCATGAGCGTATTATAGAAATGAAGGTTATGCATAACACAAAGGCGCATTGCAAGCATTTCTTTAGCTTTGAACAGATGATGGATATACGCCCTGGAGTGATGGCGGCAAGTCGGGCAATCACATTCAGGGTCAAGAGGCTGTTCATCAAGGGAATATTTGGCGTTGTTCATGTTTATGATACCGGACCATGTGTTGATATGCCCGTGGCGTGCATTTCTGCTTGGCATAACGCAGTCAAAAAGGTCCACTCCCCTGCTGACAGCTTCTATAATATTGCCTGCTGTTCCCACACCCATCAGATAGCGAATTTTATTCTTCGGTGCATAGGGTTCAACCGCCGAAATAATGCGGTACATATCCTCTTTTGGTTCGCCTACGGCAAGGCCGCCGATTGCATAACCGTCAAGGTCAAGCTCGGCAATTTGGCACATATGCTCAATTCTGAGTCTGTCATAGGTACAGCCTTGATTTATACCGAAAAGAAGCTGATTTTTATTGAACGTATCAGGCAGAGCTTTCAGCCTTTCCATTTCCTCCTTGCATCGCATAAGCCAGCGTGTTGTGCGCTCGCAGGAAAGCTTAGAATAATTATATTCGGCAGGATTTTCAACACATTCATCAAAGGCCATAGCTATAGTTGAGCCGAGGTTGGACTGAATTTGCATACTCTCTTCAGGCCCCATGAAAATGCGTCTGCCGTCGATATGAGAGGCAAAATATACGCCTTCTTCTTTTATTTTGCGTAATGAAGCAAGAGAAAAAACCTGAAATCCACCGCTGTCGGTTAAAATAGGGCCTTTCCAGCCGGTCATTTGATGCAAGCCGCCGAGTGCCTTAACTTTTTCATCACCGGGTCGTAAGTGAAGGTGATAAGTATTGGAAAGCATAACCTGACAGTGAATATTCTCAAGGTCGTAGGCGTCAACTGCGCCCTTAATCGCACCGCAGGTTGCAACATTCATAAATGCAGGCGTCTGTATAGTTCCGTGAACGGTTTGAAATTCGCCTCTGCGAGCAGTGCCCTCATTTTTAATAAGATTATACATTTCTATTCTCCAATCATTCTAAATCAAGGAACATAGAGCTATCGCCGAAACTGAAAAAACGATATTTTTCCGTAACTGCAATATCGTAAGCATTCATTGTGTTTTCGTAGCCGGCAAATGCGCAGACAAGCATAATCAGCGTGCTTTCCGGCAAATGAAAATTGGTAATCAGCGCATCTATACATTTGAATTTATAACCGGGATAGATAAAAATACTTGTCCAATCATCGTCTTCATCAATTTTTCCGAGCTTAGCAGCAACGGACTCCAAGGTGCGGCAGCTTGTTGTGCCTACGGCAAAAACTCTGCCGCCGTTTTCGTGAGTTTTATTAATCAAATCCGCAGTTTCCTTTGGTATATGATAATGCTCGGAATGCATAAGATGATTTTCTATATTTTCTTCTTTTACGGGTCGGAACGTTCCCAAACCGACATGAAGCGTAACTTTTCCGATTTTTATTCCCTTTTCTTCAATTTTTTTGAGCAGCTCAGGGGTAAAATGCAGGCCTGCTGTCGGAGCGGCTGCAGAGCCTAATTCGGCGGAATAAACGGTCTGATACCGTTCGTTGTCCTGTAGCTTTTCCGTAATATAATGAGGCAAGGGCATTTCGCCGATTTTGTCGAGAATATTGTAAAAGTTGCCGTCATAGCTGAACCTAACAAGCCTGTTGCCTCCGTCGAGAACATCTACAACCTCACCTGTCAATAAGCCGTTTCCGAAATCAAAAACAGTGCCCGGCTTTGCTCTTCTGCCGGGGCCGGCAACTGCTTCCCAAAGGTCTTTCTCTTTTTGGCTTAAAAGCAAAAACTCAACAACCGCACCGGTCTCTTTCTTTGTTCCGTAAATTCTTGCAGGTAAAACTCGGGTGTCGTTGATAATCAAACAGTCTTTTTCTGTCAGATAATCAACGACATCGTAAAAGTGTTTATGCTCAATTTTACCGCTTTTTTTATCAACAACCATTAATTTTGAGGCGTCTCTAGGCTCAATAGGAGTCTGTGCAATTAATTTTTTCGGTAAATTATAATAAAAATCTGATTTTTTCATTGCAAATCACCTAAATATGTGTTAATATATCTTGTATTATATTGCAAAGTGCGGCTTATTGCAAGCAATTTGCGTAATTTTCGGAGGTATTCACATGAAAAAGTATAAGGTTGGTATTGTTGGTGCAACAGGTATGGTCGGTCAGCGTTTCATTACGCTGCTTGATAATCACCCCTGGTTTGATATTACAGTGCTTGCTGCAAGCTCTCGCTCAGCAGGACAGAAATATAAAGATGTCGGCGGTAAACGCTGGATGATGGATGTCCCCTTTTCCGAGAAGGTAGGCGAAATGGTAATCATGGATGCTACTGCAGATGTTGAGAAAATTGCCGGTATGGTTGATTTTGTATTCTGCGCCGTTGACATGAAAAAGGACGAAATCAAGGCTCTTGAAGAAGAATATGCCAAGCACGAGTGTCCTGTTGTTTCCAATAATTCAGCTCACAGACACACACCGGATGTTCCCATGGTAATTCCGGAGCTCAACCCTGAGCACACAGCTATTATCGAAGCTCAGCGCAAGCGTCTTGGCACAAAGCGCGGTTTCGTTGCTGTTAAGTCCAACTGCTCTCTCCAGAGCTATGTTCCCGCTATCTTCCCCCTCAACAAGTTCGGCGTTAAAGATGTTCTCGTTTGCACATATCAGGCAATTTCCGGTGCAGGCAAAAACTTTGAAACATGGCCCGAGATGGTCGATAATGTTATCCCCTTTATCGGCGGCGAAGAAGAAAAATCCGAGGTTGAGCCTCTCAAGATTTACGGCAAGGTTGAGGGCGACAAAATCGTTCCTGCAACAAGCCCTGCATTTACTGCTCAGTGTATCCGTGTTCCCGTTACAAACGGCCACATGGGTGCAGTATTCGTAAGATTTGAAAACAAGCCCTCCAAAGAAGAAATAATTGAAATCTGGAACAACTTCAAGGGCGTACCTCAGGAGCTTGAGCTTCCCAGCGCACCCAAGCAGTTCCTTAACTACTTTGTAGAAGATAATATGCCTCAGACAAAGCTTCAGCGCGAGCTTGAGGGCGGTATGGCAGTTTCTATCGGTCGCCTTCGTGAGGATACACAGTATGACTATAAGTTCGTTTGCCTTTCACACAACACTCTTCGCGGCGCTGCAGGCGGTGCAGTTCTTCTTGCTGAGCTGCTTTGTGCTCAGGGCTATATGGACTGATTTTAGGAGGAATCTCACAGCATGAAAAAGACAATTTTCACCGGTGCCGGTGTAGCTATTGTTACACCCTTTACCGACGACAATAAAGTCAATTATGACGAACTCGGTCGAATTATTGACAACCAGATTGAAAACGGCACAGATGCTATCATTATCTGCGGCACTACAGGCGAAGGCTCTACCCTCTCACACGAGGAGCACGCAGCAACAATTGATTTTGCTGTTAAGCACACTGCAAAGCGTATTCCCGTTATCGCAGGCACAGGCAGCAACGATACCGAATATGCAGTTAAACTTTCAAACGAAGCAGAAAAGAGCGGCGTAGATGGTCTTCTCATGGTTACACCCTACTACAATAAGACTTCACAGGCAGGTCTTATTAAGCATTATGAGTACATCAACAACCGTGTCAGCACACCAATTATTCTCTACAATGTTCCCTCAAGAACAGGTATGACTATAAAGCCTGAAACATACCTTGAGCTTTCAAAGCTCAACAACATTGTTGCAACCAAGGAAGCAAGCGGCGATATTTCCGCTGTTGCAAAAATTGCAGCTCTCTGCGGCAACAATCTTGATATCTATTCAGGTAACGATGACCAGATTACTGCTATTATGTCTCTTGGCGGTAAAGGTGTTATTTCCGTTCTTTCAAATGTTGCACCCAAGGTCGCTCATGACATTGCTGCCCTTTACCTCAAGGGTGAGTGCGAAGCCAGCAGAAAGCTTCAGCTTGAATATCTCGACCTTTGCAACGATTTGTTCGTTGATGTCAACCCCATCCCCGTTAAGGAAGCTATGGCCATGATGGGCTGGAAGGTCGGCGAAGTTCGTATGCCTCTCGCTCCCATGAGCGAAGCCGCAAGAGCAAAGCTTGCCGCAACAATGAAGCGCCACGGCTTAATCTAAATACAGTTTACATTAAATATTTTAGGCGGTTCAAAACGAACCGCCTAAAATTAAATACAAATCTAAAAGAAAAGGATTATTATGTATGACTAAGATACTACTGAGCGGTTGCAACGGCACAATGGGCAAGGTTATCACTAATCTTGTTGCAGAAAGAAATGATTGCGAAATTGTTGCCGGTCTTGATGTAAACACAACCCCCAACGGTATATATCCTATTTTCGGAAATGCCGATGACATTGATGTAAAATGCGATGCTATAATTGATTTTTCTCATCCCTCTGCTCTTTCCGGTGTTTTGAAATATGCTTTAAAAACCCAAACTCCTGCCGTTATTTCTACAACAGGTTTAAGCGAAGAACAGATTAATTCAATTCACCTTGCTTCTTCACAGGTGCCGATTTTCTTCAGCGCCAATATGTCTATAGGTGTTTCCCTTATCAGCGAACTTGCAAAAAAAGCGGCAAGCGTATTAGGCAACAGTTTTGATATCGAAATCGTTGAAGCGCATCACAACAAAAAGATTGATGCTCCCAGCGGTACTGCGCTCATGCTCGCAAACGCAGTAAGCGAAGGCCTTGATTACACACCGAATTATGAATATAACCGCCACTCAAAGCGTGAAAAGAGAACTAAGAACGAGATTGGTATTCATGCAATACGAGGCGGCACTATAGTCGGCGAACACGAAATTATTTTTGCAGGCAACGATGAAATTATCACCATTTCTCATAGCGCACGCTCTAAGTCCATCTTTGCCGTCGGCTCAATTAATGCCGCTGTCTTTATATCGAATAAAACTCCCGGTATGTACTCGATGAAAGAACTTGTAGCAGAGTGCTGAAATATATTATTAAACAGTCTGACAGCAGGTTAAAAGCCTGCTGTTTCCTTTTATCAAATAACATTATTTATGATTTCTTCAGTTTTTCTGTTTAACTTTTCAAAATCCATAGCATCGATATAGTAGCTCTCCAACTCATCATGTACGCTTTTGGCTTTTACAAGGAGCTTTATTGCTTCATCAAGGAATTGTGAAGAAGCTTTTTTATTGAATTCAAGTCTTTTTTTGTATGCTGACATTGTTTCTTTATCCGTAAATCTTGATGCGTTAATATTTTTATCTGCAATAGGTTTGAAATTTTGCGTTGAATTAGAGGTAAAGAAGCCGATTTTTTCATTTGGTAAAATGATATGGAGCGGCAGTCCCTGTGGTGCAAAGGGATTAAGACAGGTTATAACATCTATTCCGTTTGCAATAGCACAGCGGCGAAGAGATTCCATAAGCATACCGGCAGCATAATAGTATTCGTCAGTGACGCTGTAAATTTGCTCACAAAGGCATTTTGCCGTATCAAACAAAGTTACATATCCTTTTGGTGTAACTCCGCTTAAAAAACGCCTTTTTTCCTGCCCTTTGCCGTTTTTGCAGCTGCAGTTTCTGCAAATAAACCGTGTTGCATAGTTTTCTGCTTTTTCTTCAATAGTTGAAGCCATTTCAATTTTAGTGCTGTCCGCAATAGCTGTGCCGCAAGCGCCTACATATCGTGCGCTTCGCTTATGAAGAGCTTTATTGCAATCGGTTATAGTCAAAATATGTTCCCTTTGCTCAAAAAGCTTTTTGCTATCCCAACATTCCCCTAAATTGATGATTTCCTCAACTGCACCGGGATACTTAGGCTCAATAACATGTGGAGCTGTTCCGTCGGCAAAACACAGCTTTTTTTGCGGAATTATTATTCCGTCAAGTGAATCGGGGTCGCTTGAGCAGATAATTCTCTCAACATACATCCCCATGTCTTCTGCAGCTTTCGCAACCTTTTTCATCAGTCCCGATTTGCCTGTACCAGGTCCGCCTTTAATAATGTATACTTTCCACCCCTTATCTTTATCGTATAACTCATCGAACAGAGAGAAAAAGCCGTTTGATGAATTAGCGGCAAGAAAAAATACAGCACCTTTATCTGACATAGTTAAATCATCTCCACATTTGTTTTACCCATTTTATGCTGAAAAATGATTTGTTGTTACAGACAAAGGCGCTTATTAATTTGAAAATTTTAATATTCAGATATTACAAGCTGCAAGCGCCGCAACTGAGCCGTCGGCGGCCGCAGTAGTCAGCTGGCGGATTGATTTTGTTCTGCAATCCCCTGCCGCAAAAACTGATTGGACATTAGTTTTGCAGTCCTCTCCTGCTATGATATAGCCTGATTCGTCAAGAGCGATAATATCGGCAAAATTGCTGTTTTCAGGCACCTGACCGACAAGAACAAAAAGGCCTTGAGCATTTAGCTTTGTTTGAGAGCCGTCGTTATTTTCCACAATAATTGCGGAAAGCTTATCTTCACCCTCAAGGTTCTTTACGGTAGAGTTCAAAACAAGCTCAATATTATTAATCGCTTTTACATCTTCCGCAAGCTTTGCTTCACAGCGGAAGCTATCACGGCGGTGGATAAGATAAACCTTTTCACAAAGACCTGAAAGCATAATTGCGCTCTGGACGGCTGAATTGCCGCCACCGACTACAGCAACGGTTTTGCCTTTATAGAACGCACCGTCACAAACTGCGCAGTAGGATACTCCCTTGCCTATATATCTTTCCTCGGCGTCAATGCCGAGATGCCTATGCTTAACGCCTGTTGCAATTATTACAGCCCGGCACTCGTATTCGCCGTATTCGGTTTTAACGGTTTTAGTGTATCCATTGTCAATAATCTTTTCAGCTTTATCAAGCTCTAAGCTGACGCCGAGGGCATCTGCCTGCTCGTAAAGCTTGTCTGAAAACTCCATGCCGCTTATGCTCGAAAATCCGGGATAATTTTCAACTTTAGGAGAAGTTGCAATCTGACCGCCTATACCCTCATTCTCAAGAATAAGGACTTTTTTACCTGCCCTTGATGCATAAATTGCTGCTGTAAGACCGGCACAGCCTGCGCCGATAATAATTATATCATACATATAAATTTTCCTTTCGGATTTTAAAGGCATAGCGCAGAATTAACATACGCTATGCCTGTTTTGGTAAATCTTATTTGTTGCTTTCGGCAAATCGCTTAATGTTTGATGCGTTGATGAATTTCTGTGCTTCCTCACCGTCAATTACAATAAGAGTGGGAGCCTGAGAAACATTGAACTGCCTTGTAAGTTCAACTTCTTCTTCAGCATCAACAACTGTGTAAGCAATGCCTGCATCATCAAGGCTCTTCTTGGCAAATTTGCAGTTGGGACAGGTTTTGGTTGTGAAAAGAAGAACCTGCTGTGCTTCACTTGCATCAACTGTTACTTCTTCCTCAGCCTGAACAGCCCCGGCAGCCTTGCGCTTAATTCTTGATGTTGCAATATCGTAAAGCTTTCTATCCTTAAACTCCTGAGTTTTACCGTCATTCCAGTTTTGTACGGGGCGGTAATAGCCTGTTATACGGCTGTAAACCTCTGTCTTTTCGCCGCACTCAGGACATTCGTAGAGTTCGCCTGTGATATAGCCGTGGTTCTTACATACAGAATATGTGGGAGACAATGTGTAATAAGGTAATTTGTAGTTTTCTGCAATCTTACGAACAAGGGAAGCAGCAGACTTCCAGTCGGGCAGCTTTTCGCCGAGGAATGCATGGAAAACAGTACCTGATGTATACAGCGTCTGAAGCTCATCCTGAATATCGAGAGCATCAAAAATATCAGATGTGAAGCCTACGGGAAGGTGTGAGCTGTTTGTATAGTAAGGTGTTTTACCCTGGTTAGCAGTGCGGATATCGGGATAACGGGAAACATCATGCTTAGCAAGGCGGTAAGAAGTTGACTCAGCAGGTGTAGCCTCAAGGTTGTAAAGATCGCCGTATTCTTCCTGATAGTCGGAGAGACGCTCTCTCATGTGGTTGAGAACATCCTGCGTAAACTTCTGTGCTTTCTCGTTGACAAGGTCAACGCCAATCCACTTAGCGTTAAGGCAAGCTTCATTCATGCCGACAAGGCCGATTGTGGAGAAGTGGTTATCGAATGAGCCAAGATAACGCTTAGTGTAGGGATAAAGTCCCTCATCGAGGAGTTTGGTAACGATCGTTCTCTTAATTTTAAGCGAACGGGCTGCAATATCCATCATCTTATCCAAGCGATGATAGAACTCTTCCTCTGTGTTTGAAAGATAAGCAATACGGGGCATATTTATAGTAACAACGCCGATTGAGCCGGTGCTTTCACCGCTGCCGAAGAAGCCGCCGGATTTCTTGCGAAGCTCACGAAGATCAAGGCGAAGACGGCAGCACATACTGCGGACATCGCTTGGCTCCATATCGCTGTTGATATAGTTTGAGAAATAAGGTGTGCCATATTTTGCGGTCATTTCAAAGAGAAGCTTATTGTTCTCAGTTTCAGACCAGTCAAAATCCCGTGTGATTGAATATGTGGGAATGGGATACTGGAAACCGCGGCCGTTAGCATCGCCCTCAATCATAATTTCGATAAACGCACGGTTGACCATATCCATTTCTTTCTTACAGTCGCCGTAAGTGAAATCCATTTTCTTGCCGCCTACAATAGCAGGAAGGTTGGCAAGGTCATTGGGAACGGTCCAGTCAAGTGTGATATTTGAGAAAGGTGCCTGTGTGCCCCAACGGGAAGGTGTGTTTACACCGAAAATGAAGGACTCTATGCACTTCTTAACCTCACGGTATGAAAGGTTGTCCACCTTGACAAAGGGTGCAAGATAGGTATCGAATGAGGAGAACGCCTGTGCACCTGCCCACTCATTCTGCATAATACCGAGGAAGTTAACCATCTGGTTGCAAAGAGTTGCAAGGTGGCTTGCAGGCGAAGATGTGATTTTGCCGGGAATGCCGCCAAGACCCTCTTCAATAAGCTGTCTAAGAGACCAACCTGCACAGTAACCTGTGAGCCTAGAAAGGTCATGCAGATGAATATCGGCATTTCTGTGTGCATTAGCGATTTCATCATCGTATATTTCGCTGAGCCAATAGTTAGCAGTGATAGCGCCGGAGTTGCTCAAAATGAGACCGCCGACAGAATAAGTAACGGTAGAGTTTTCCTTAACTCGCCAGTCGGTAACATTAACATAGCTGTTAACAAGCTCCTTGTAGTCAAGGATTGTTGACTTCATGTTGCGGATTTTTTCACGCTGTTTTCTGTAAAGAATATAAGACTTTGCAACATCGCCGTAGCCTGCCTGAATAAGGATAGATTCAACGCTATCCTGGATATCCTCAACGCTGACTTTTCCGTCTTTAATCTTTGACTCAAAATCAGCTGTTACGCGCAAAGCAAGCAAATCAATAATATTGGGATTATATTGCTTATCATTAGCTTCAAATGCCTTTGTGATGGCTGCACTGATTTTAGATATATCAAAATCAGCAATCTGACCGTCGCGCTTAATTACCTGGTACATTATAAACACTCCGTTTCTTTAAAACTTAAATTATGTATTGGCTATCAGATTCGTACGAGAACAATTCTAACATCATATTGTAGAGTTGTCAATAGTAAAAACACAATATATTGTATAAATGTTGTGTTTCACACGCCTCTCAGCTCAACATATTCAATATATGGTGTAAGAATATCTTTAAACCTTTTAAGTTCATCTTTAGTATGCGCACTAAGGTTATCGCCTATTATATCTCCCGAATCGGTAAAAGACTGTAAATAATACCTTTTGGCTCCTTGAATCCACTGAGCTATTGACTCAAAATCTTCGGCACAGTGGAATTCTTTAACTACCGTAGTGCGAAATTCATAATCAACAGCATCGGACATTAAAAAGGCTGCGCTTTCTCGCACAGCTGTCAAATCAAGGTTATTTATGCCGACTGTTTTTTCATAGCTTTCAGGTGAATTTTTAATATCCATCGCTACATAGTCAACAAGGCCGAGATTTACAACTTCTTTTAATTTTTCGGGGAAGCTGCCGTTTGTATCGAGCTTGACGGGATAACCGAGGGCACGGATATCCTTAATAAACTCTACAATATCCGGTTGCATCAAAGGCTCTCCGCCGGTAATGCAGACGCCCTCAAGAATACCTTTTCGCTTTTTTAAAAAGGCAAAGAACTCGTCTTCATCAAGTGTTTCAACCGTATTTAACTCTGTTACCAGAGCGGCATTGTGGCAAAATGGACAGCGCCAGTTGCATCCGCCTGTGAAAACAGTACACGCAGTTTTCCCGGGGAAATCGAGCAAAGAGAGTTTTTGCAAGCCAAAAATCTTCACGAAAATCAAATCCCCTTTCATAGAACATATACACAATATATTGTACCCAGCAATGTGCTTATACATTATATCGCATATTCTAAAACAGTCAATACCCCAAATTAATATTTGGTATAATACACAAATTCCGCACTTAAAATTTTATATCAAATTTGCCTTTTTAGTTGAAAGTTGACAAGATTTATATTATATTATTTGTATATAGATAAAAGCAGGTGAAAAAATGCAGTTATTGGAATCAGGCGAGATGTATCTCGAAACAATATATGTTCTTTCACAGCGTCAAGAATTTGTGCGTTCTATAGATGTTGTTAATTATACCGGCTATTCCAAGCCCAGTGTAAGCCGTGCAGTAAACCTTCTTAAAGATAACGGATACATAAATATTGATGACATCGGACACATAACCCTTAAAGAAAGCGGACTTGCGGTAGCGGAAAACATATATGAACGCCACACTACATTGACGCAGTTGCTGTGCAAGCTCGGTGTAAGCGAAGAAACAGCCTCAGCAGACGCTTGCAAGATTGAACATGTTATCAGCGGTGAAACCTTTGAAAAAATTAAAAATTACCTTGCAAATAGATAAACAGATAAAAAAACAGCTCGACATAACCGTGAATGTCAAGCTGTTTTTTTAAATTGAAATCAATTAATGTGTTTTGCTTTTAACCACATTATAATCAGAACTACCTCTAAAATTAACAGAACTATTGCGGCCGATAAACCTATTGCGCCGAAAAAGCGGTTGCTGATGCTGTTTTTCTTTACAAAATCAATAGTATCACTTTGTCCGTTTTCTCTAATTACAATTTCTTTTTCATCGTTGGAAGCAAAATAGATATCTATATGGTAAGCATTATCATAGGGATTAAATTCACTTGTTATAAAATCTATTTTCTCATCTGTGTTTAAAAGCTGCTGAAAATAAGCCGTATTCTTCGCAGTCGGCAAGATATAGCTTTTAGGCAGCAGGAAAAACAAGGTGCTGACAATTATAAGCAAAACACTAAATATAATTAGGCTCAATGAAAGAGCTTTACCCACTCCTATTAAAAACTTTTTCAATTACATCACATCCTGCGTCAAGGATAACAGTTAAACAGCAGCAGGTCAAGTGACATGATACAATCTTAATTTATTTGTAATTAATTTTAATAAAAGCCGTGTGTATATTCAACACTTTCAGTTATTTGACATATTGTAATGTTGGAGGTTTTTGAATATGTATATAAAGAATACAGTAAACAGTGCGATTGCAAATATACGGGGCGGCAACGGATATCCTGAATTAGAAGGAAAGGCAACATTTGTCCAAACTGAGAAAGGTGTTTTGGTAACTGTTAAAGTTAATAATTTACCTCAGAACGAAGTATGTGACGGAGGAATTTTTGCCCTTCATATCCATGAGGGCGAGAGCTGCACCGGCGATACGGCAGACCGGTTCAGCAATGCCAAAACACATTATAATCCGCTAAATTGTCCACACCCATACCATGCAGGTGATTTACCGCCGCTTATAGGAAACGACGGATTTGCATATATGTCCGTTCTTATAAACCGATTCACAGTTAATGAAATAATTAACAAAGTAATTGTAATCCATGATAAAAAGGACGATTTCACATCGCAGCCTGCAGGCAATTCAGGAACAAAAATAGGCTGCGGTAAAATTATCAGGTTTATGATGTAAAAGACGACAAAAAAAGGAGCGGTTATCAAGTTGAACCGCTCCTTATCATTGAGAGCTTACTAATTCGGCATAGACTAAATATCTCTGATATTTGTCGGGGTAAGGGTGGCAGGTGGAAAGAGTGACAAGAGACCTGTCCGGCTGAATATAAATGTTTTGACTGTCATTTGGGGTTATAACCTTTGTTTCGGAAACCTTATACACAAAAGTTTCCCAAAAATTAGTTATATATATTTCGTCCCCTATTTCAAGCTCGGTAATTCTTCTGAACATATATATTCCCCTATACCGCGTATGAGCAGCAATAACGCAGTTGGTGTTGTTGCCGCCTACAGGCAAGGAAGTATTAGCAAGATATGCCGCACCTTTAGCCATGTTTTCTCTGCTTGCGCCATTGTAAACAGGAAGCTCGACATCTATTGCGGGAATGGTTATATAGGCAAGGATGTCGCTGTCAACTCCGTAATCTGTGAGGAGAAAATCCGGCTTTTCATAGGATAGCTGATCAATCAGCTTTGTCCGCTTAAATACAACTCCTCATTATAATCAAACATCGCCTTGTGCAGCTCGGCATATGGCTCGTCTACACCTGTTCGCGATTTATCTGCCGAAATGTTTTCAAATTGCTCAATCGTTTTTTCTGCTTGTATATTAAATGCCAACTTCAGAACTATAGGATACATAAAAAAGCCAATGCCAACAATCAATAATATAACTGCTGTTATTTTAATCAGCTTTCGCATGCTTTTTCCTCCGTATCATCGCTTTAATTGCACTGCCTATAAGCAGGAGTATAAATACAGCCGTTATAGAAATTGCGGCGATTTTTGTATAGTCTTCCCATGTCATTTTCTTTTCAATTTTGGGTTCATCAACCAGTTTTCTTCTTCTTCTTCTTCGGTAATCCGTTTGCCATGCACCAGCAAGCGGTGGGTATTTTTGCCGTAAGGCGTGCAGGTAATCAAGGTCACAATATCCTCACCCTCTTTTATAAAAAGCGAGGAGCTGTCATCACGGCATGAGTGCTTTCACCGCCGACAGGCAGAGAAGTGTTTTCCAGATGTCCTACGCCTATTAACAATACCTCTTCGCTTGTTCCGTGATAAATAGGCAAATAGACATCAATAGCAGGAATTTCAATATATGCCATAACATCATCCAAAGCCAAAAGCTCATCATATTCGCCGTCTGTGATAGGATAAGCGTCCGGGTCAAATGGGTCGGTGAGCACAACAGCATTTTTAAACAAGCTTTTATTATATCTGATAACCGCTTCCTTTTCCGCCGCAATAATTTCAGGATCAAGTTTTGCCATATTTTCTGCATGGCTTAGAATAGCCCTGCTGCTGTTTTTCTCATACAAATAGTTTGAAATAGTGGGATAGAGGAAAACAGCAATTCCGGCAATAAAAACAACAACAATAAAAATGGTTGGCAGTATTTTTTTCATGCTGTCCCCTCCTTTTGCAGTCATTAAAAAAGAGGCGGCAACTTGCTCGCCGCCTCTTTTGAGAGAATTTTATAACTTGTTAATTAATTAGCCTCTTGCTTTTTTGCGAGAAATTACGAAAAGGATAACTGCACCGAACATAAGAGCAATACCTACTACGGTGAAGATTACTGTACCTGTACCACCGGTAACAGGGAGGTTAATGCCGCTGCTGTTGGAAACCCCAACGGTATATTCACCTGCTGTTTGCTCAACATCTGCATCTGTAAAGGTAACCTTAATGGCATTCTCAAGGATGTTGTATCCGGCGGGAGCCTGAGTTTCTACAAGGTAGTAGTCATATTTTGTACCGGTTGCTTCGTATTTTTCGAATATTGCAGAGCCGTCTTCGCCTGTTTCGACGCTCTCAAGCTTTACGCCCTGACTTGATGTATGGGGAATATCAACAACATTAATGTCAGCAGCTGTAGCTGTTCTGTACAAATCAAATTTTGCACCTGCAAGCTTCTTGTCTGTCTCGCCGTCTTTATACTTGTCAATCTTAATAGCAAAGGTGTTAACTTCTGCTGTGTCTGTTTTCTGTTCATGTGAACCTTGAACAAAAGGATATCTGGAGTAATCAAATGTTACTGTGTTGATTTCCTTAACATTAACAGCAGTTGTAGTATCATCTTTAAATGTTGCAGTGTATGTAATAACAAGCTTTTCGCCGCCGTTTCCAGCCCAGAATTTTACATACTTATCATTATCAACGCTTAATTTGAAAGTGTATTCAGTGGTTGCAGTTGTGTCAAGAGTATAATTTGCTGCATCAACAGTGGCACCGTTGATTTCAACCTTAATTGAGTCTTTGTCAAGAGTCAAACCGTCAGGCAAAAGGTCAGCAACATAGAAAGTTTTATCAGTTGCTTCTTTTGCGTATGTGGGAATATCAACAGTAACGGTGTATGTTACCTTTTCGTTCTTAGTTAGCTTATTGTTTTGCCACCGTTAGCAAGCATATCATCAGCTACCTTATTGCCCTGAGAATCGTACCAGCCTACGAATTTATATCCGCTTCCTTCTGATGCTGTTGAGCTGATAGGCAAACCAACCACATCGGTATAAGTATATCTGTCGAGATTACCGACAGCATTATCATCGGTGCCTTCGATAGTTACCAAGTTTTCGCCTTGAATCAACTGTCGAATGTAGGTTTGCGTAACGGTATTGGAAAATCTTGCGTAGAAGGTTTTAACGCTTTCTTTTGTTTCTATATAGCTGTATTCCGGATTAATAGTAATAAGCTTTCCGGTTTCATCAAACCAACCGAGAAATTTACAGCCGCTTGCGGGAATAGCGTTCACAGTTACTGTTTCATTAATTTTGGCAAAGTAAGCTTTACCGCCGTTGGCATTATAAGAGCCATTGTAATTCTCATCTGACTCACTTGATACGCTTGTAATTTCGACCGTTCCGCCGGCTGTTGAATCTATAAACTCGCCGTCCTGATCAACCTGCGGAATGAACGCCTGCCTCCAGCGCCATTGAGCCACCATCGTCAAACCTCTATGTTGGTTTTTATAGATAATCGTTTCTCCGTTATCTGTCCAGTTTACGCCCTCTACTTTACCGGTTTCCGATGTATTTATTGCCTCGGTAAGGTCAACATCACCGTTGTAAATTTTGAAAAGCTGGACTGCACTTTCGTTAGCGGCTCCGTCAAAAGCGTAATCACAAGCAATGGTATGCACATCAGGCAGTATCATGCTTCCTAATTGATTCGCATTTATCTGAGAATCTGCGGGAACATTTGAGACCACATCACCTGTGAGAAGCCAGCCCGTAAACTTTCAACCGTCGTTCTGACCCTCGGCAGCTTTAGATGTATAAGGCGGAATAAATACAGAAAACTGATTACTTTCCGTGTTTTCATTTGAAACGGGTTTGAAGCTATAAACATTTGCAGCTTCGTCGGTATTATATATCCTATCAACCACATAATCCTTACCGCCGTTGGGGTCATAGGTTATTGTAGGACTTTTGTAGAAAATAAAGTGTAAATCCGTTGATGAAGTAATATTATCCAAATAATAGGTGTAAATTATATCGCCCGTTTCGTTGGTCGATTTAATCCAATTACCGGCTTTTTCCTCATCTGTCAGGTTGCCTGTATCCTCAATGACATTATCTGCTTTTTCGATAAAAACAGAAACGGGATTTCCGTTTTCATCCTGCTTGGTATAATAGAGACCGGCAAACTCACAGCTATCATCCGCATCTGCTTTCTTTATATTTGCCTGAACTTTAAGTGGATGACCGTCCTTTACATAGGTGGTAAGTTTATTATCTATTGTTACCTCATAACCATCAGTTGCGCCCTCACCTCCGGTTGTTCCGTCGCTGCCGCCTACAACAGCGCTGCCGTGGTAAGTAATGCTTCCCGAAAGAGCGTGAAAAATCTGGAAGTTGATATTATCAAGGAAGTTACCGTAAGTCTTAATCTTCGCCTGGTCAGTACCGGAATAACCCAAAATACCAACAGACACGAAACCGAATACTGTTTCGGTTTGACCAGCAGGCACAGAATAAAGGTAATACTTGTTCATATCAATATCTGTGCTTCCGGAGCTGTTGTCACTTCCGGCAGAACCCTGCGCATTAGAGCCATAGGAATTCCAAACAAGAGTATTGTTTGCTCGATTTTCATAAGTGTTCGCCATAATCCAGATTTGCCTTTTTTCGGTGTAAATAGTGCTGGAGGTCATGCTGAAAGCGTCATTTCCCGCATTATCCGCAAATGTACCTTTTTCGGCAAATTTTTTACTGTAAACGGTATATTGGATTGGCTCAGCACCGGGAATAATTGATTCACTATCTATATTGAGCCAGTCAACCATTTGCATGAATTGGTCACGACCGGTTTTACTCGGCTTTGAAGGGTCAACATCCTGCTTTGGTCCGATAACCAACGCCATAATATCCCTTTGGTTACGACCTCCGTGATCGAGACCCCATTCATAAATACTCGACGGAGTTGTATAAACATTTTGGTATAAGGTGCTTTCTTCGTCCGCATTAAGCTCGGCGGCATAGGTACCATCGGTAGGTTCCAAAACAACATCTTTTATGTATGCGCTTGTATTTCTTCTAAATAATTCAATTTTACCCTGAAAAGCAGTCGTATTCCAAGCAGGAACTTTGCTCTGATCAGGCTGAGAATAGGCATTGGTAAATGTCTGTTCTTCTTCAAAACTACCGTTAAGCAGCTTTCTGACAACAGAAGTGGTTTCTTCAGCAGTGGCCGAATATGAAATTCCCGCAAACACTACTGCAATAACGCTTAGTATTGCAATAACGGCGCGAATTTTTTTCATGTTTTTTGTCCGTTTATTCTTGTCCACGACCTTGTTTTTGGCTACTCCTTTCATTAAAAATGCAGGACTTTTGCCATAAATCAAAAAATATATGTATTTAAAATGAATTATCTAAAAAGCTTAGAAATACAGTTAAAGCACGCTTATACACATAGCTTAAATTCAGTTTTTTTCAAATTAACCCATTATAAAAATCATATATAGTTTGTCAAGGTTCATAGACTAATTTATTGTTGAATTTCGTGATTTTTTTTAGATTTTTTGTGCATACTAAATATATCGCTTTGGTATTGAGCCTATCTTTTGACTTAATCAGATATGAGATTGCAAACTGATCGTCAATTTCATTATAAGCATCTGTATCTAAAACAACATCTACTTTACCTCTCGGCACCGATAAATTCTTTATCCTCTGCTCATTTGTCGTGTTTATCATTCCTCTTATTTTCTGCATCCTGACAGCAATTTTTCACATTTTAAGAGAGCTGCATTAAAAATAGTCTCACCGGCCGGCATTTGAACTATGCTTCCCATATAAACAGCTAAACAGACCGGTATTTGGGATAATGCCGAAGAATTTACAGCTATGTTACAAACTTTAATACAAAAATAAAAAAATGAGCATTCACAGGTCAAATACCTTATGAATACTCACTATGGTGCTGGTGACCGGACTTGAACCGGTACGGTGTTGCCACCGAGGGATTTTAAGTCCCTTGCGTCTGCCGATTTCGCCACACCAGCGTATACTCGGCTATGAAAGATAGCTTAGAAATTATATCATAGCCGAAAAGATAAGTCAAATATTTTTTAGAAAATTCCGTCTAAAATTTCAATTACATGGGCAACTGCGCCCTCATCATTGGAGCGAACTATCTTATCCGCCGCCGCAAAGGCTTCTTCACAGCCGTTTGCAGGGACAAAGCCTATTTTTGCAGCTGCGAGCATTTCGACATCGTTAAATCCATCGCCAACTGAAAAAATTTTATCATGAGATATATTCAAGCTGTCGGCAAGCTTCAAAAGCCCTGTGCCTTTATCTACGCCTTTCTGCATAATTTCAATATACTCGCCTGTTGTCGGCAAAAAATGAACATCATGCCAATTAGCTTTAAGATATTCCTGAACCTTTGCAGAAACATCACCCGGAGCGTAAAGCATAACCTTTTGCCAGGGTGAATCCGCTTCACTCGGATCAGAAACAACGGAATAATCAATATTCTGTACTGTGAAATGATAATGAGAGGTTTCGCTGTTATTGATTACAAAGCTATTATAATACGAATACATCTCAATAGAAACATTGGGAAAAGCGTCGGCAACACTCCTGATTGCATCAAAAATCTCTTCCCCTACAGGCACTTTGAAACAGAGCTTATTTTCAGCGTAATCATACGCTGTGCTGCCGTTTGCCAGCAGCACAGGCGCATTGATATAAGACGAATCGTAGGCATGAAAGCCCTGTTTTGTTCTGCCTGTGCAAACGGTGAATCTTCCGCCGTTGGCAATATAATAAGCTATTTTTTCTCTGACCTGCTGTGTAATTATTCCCTCGTTATTATAGAGTGTTCCGTCATAATCGCTGGCAATCAAACAACCTCTGAATTTCATTCAGCCGATCCCTCTGTTACAGGAAGCATGGAGAAGCGGAACTTTAAGCCGTCTTTTGCGCTGAAACGGTATTGCTTAAGAGTATCAGGACCGCAGCTTGCAGTGCCTGCTCCTCTGATGTAGCCGTCTATTGTTACAACCGTTGTGTTTTCGTCATGCAAATCTTCCCTATGCTTTGCATCGTTAAGGAGTTTCTGCGTGTAGTGGTGAACATTAAAGCTAAAGTTACCCTTACAGTTACAGAAAAGTATACCGTCTCCGTCGTTATCTGTAATTCTCATCCAACGGGTTTCGCCTCTGTTGCCGTTATCCTGAGGATGGATATAAGGCTCGTGCATTGCATCAACAGTAGTTGAGAAAATTCCGACTCTGGACTGAGCCTTGAAGTCGGGAAGATTTTCTGCTTCGCCAAGGCCGAAATATTCAACATTGTCAAAGGATCTGGGCATTTCAAGCATAATACCGAAGCGAGCCAAATCATCTTCAACAAAGAATCTGCAAGGCTCAATCTCTGCCTTAACCTTAATCGTGCCGTTGCCCTTGATTGTATACTCAATCTCTACCTCAAACAGCTTTTTGATACCTTTCATAAGGTAGAATTCTGTCTCGACTTCAACCTCATTATATTCAAAGCTATATTTAATATCTTCAAGCTTACAGGTATACTTATCAAAACCGTGGCTGAACCATTTTTTACCGATTACAGGCTTATCGTTATCGGTAACAGCACGGAAAATATTGGGCATAAATGTGCGAGGACCTACAGGAGTAGAATTAAGCAGCTGCTTACCGGCAAATTCGTAGCATACCAAATCGCCTGTTTCCATGCTGAATATAGCCTTGCCGCCGTTGAATTTAACTTCAAGAGTTTCGTCGTTATCTTCAACAGAAATATCTGTGCAATTCTTACGGTTGAACTTTGTATAAACTTCATTGAGCGCAATCTGCTCGCCGGCAATTTTTGTTTCACCGTCATAATAATCAAAATTTATGTGATATTCAAAATCAATGTTAATCTTGGGCAAATCGAGCCTGAATACACGCTCTGCCTTAGGAGCAATATCGGGGTTGAGTTCTCCACCCTTAATTTGTACGCCGTTTTTGAACAAAGACCACTTAATTGTTATATAGCCTGATGAACGGAAACGGTTTGTATTCAAAAAAGCAAAGCTGTTTGCTCTCGTATGTCTTGCTCTTAAGGGGCGGTAAACAGCCTGCATTTCGAGAGCGCCGGTATGAAGCGTTCTATCGGGATAAACAAGACCGTCAACGCAGAAGTTGCCGTCATGCTTCTTCTCGCCGTGATCGCCGCCGTAGGTATACATATACGGACCGTCTTCGTGGTAAACCGCATGGTCTGCCCACTCCCAAATACAGCCGCCCATAAGGTTATCATTTTCATAAAACAGCTTCCAATAATCCTCAAGTCCGCCGGGGCCAACACCCATAGCATGAGCATATTCGCAAAGGAAGAAAGGTCTTGTTGCATAGCCTTTTCCGCGCGTGCCCTCAGCTACCTTTGCAACATCATCCGGATGTGTATACATTTCGGAAACGACATCATATCCAAGCTTTGTGGATCGGCAAGCGCCCTCATAATGAATGGGAATTTCAGGGCAAAGCTTATGGAGAACATCATAGCAAGCATCCTGACACTTAATGCCGCCTGCTTCATTGCCGAGAGACCACATACTTACACAGCCGTGGTTGCGGTCACGCCTATACATGCGAACACAGCGGTCAACATATCTCGGTATCCAGTTAACGTCGTTACTGATAAGATTAATTTTATTGTGAGGCGAACAGCCGCATCCGTGAGTTTCAATATCAGCTTCGTCAACTACATAAAAGCCGTAAAAATCCGCAAGCATAAGCAGATGAGGGTCAGGCGGATAGTGTGATGTACGGATTGCGTTAACATTGAGCTGCTTCATGAGCGTTAAGTCTTTTTCTATATCCTCAATAGACATAACATAGCCTGTTTTGGGGTTGGTATCGTGGTGATTAACGCCCTTAAACTTGATTTTTTCGTCGTTAAACAGGTAAACATTCTTATTTATTTTCACATTCTTGAAGCCGAGATATGAACGCAAAGAGTGAACGGGCGTTCCCTCTTTTTTAAGAGTTATAAATACCTCATAAAGTGTTGGGATTTCTGCATTCCATTCAACAACATCGAGATTTTCAAAATTCATCTGCTCATTTGCCGGAACTTCATTTGAAAAAAGCACTTTACCCTCTTTATCTGTTGCCGTAATTTCAACAGTATAGCCCACTGTATTGCCTTGAACAGCAATATCTGCTCTGAGAGAATAGGTTCCTGCCTTTTTAGATGTGCGAAGGTAATAATCGTTTATGTAAGTTTTAGGCAGCTCATAGAGCAAAACATCACGGAAAATACCGTTTTCACGGAACATATCCTGACACTCTAAGAATGTACCGGTGCTCCACTTATGAAGCACTGCAACGATTTCATTTTCGCCCTTAACCACATAAGAGGTAATATCAAACTCCGCTGTATTGTGCGAACCTTCGCTATAGCCCACAAAAGCACCGTTTACATAAAGATCAACACAGGGGCATACACCGAGAAAATCCAAGAAATAAACCTTTTCCGTATCTTCAACATTAAATGTTTTGCGATAAACGCAGCCGGACATATCATCGGGCAGCATAGGCGGTTTTGTTTCAATTTCATAGGGACAGTTGAGATAAACGGG
Source organism: uncultured Oscillospiraceae bacterium (assembly GCA_949297075.1). GTDB lineage: Bacteria > Bacillota > Clostridia > Oscillospirales > Acutalibacteraceae > UBA8612. Next base: position 28,722 of record CASFRX010000013.1, read on the forward strand.
AGGCTCATATCCTGTGCGCTGCCATGTTGAGGGAACTGTTACCTTGTCGAAATCAATTTCAGCAGTATCAAGTTCCTTGGGAATATCGCCTGCATGACTGTAATATTTAAAATCCCACTCGCCTGACAGAATGCGGACAAGGTCGCTTGAAAAACGCTCTTTGCGAAAATCGGTTTTTGCAAGCACATCTTTTTGTGAATAAGGAATAAAATAAGCTCTGCCTTCGCGCTTATTGACTTCAAAGACATCAAAATCGCAGTAGTTGGTAGTGTTGACGATGTACTTCATAATATCACCTCTAAAAATAATAAGGACATTACTAATCGTAATGTCCTCATATTACCATATAAGATTGCACAATTCAACCTAAAAATCGCACTTTTTGCCAAATTATTTATAAATTTAAGCAAAAACAAGCAACTCAATAGGTTATAAAATTGAATCTATGAAAGTTTCAGCTCAGACCACAAATCGTTGAGCAGTTTTAGAGTTTTGGGGTCAAGGTTTTGGAAATACTGAGCGTTTTCAATTATCTCCGTTTCCGGGTAAAGATACTCGTTACCTCTAAGCGAATAATCCTTGTTATTTACTACCGATGTGTTCGGCGAAGCGTAACAAATCAGCTCAGCGTTTGCCAAAGCAACTACAGGCTCCAAAAGGAAATCAATATACATCATTGCAGCTTCAAGGTTTTCGCAGGAGGAAGGAACACATACTGAATCAACAAATATGTTCGTGCCTTCCTTAGGATAAAAGAAAGCCAAATCGGGATTAACCTCCTGCATAGTCAGGAAGTCGCCTGCATAATAAGGTGCGATTGCGGCGTTGCCCGCTTCCATCTTATTAAAAATCTCGTCCATTACATAGGCCTGTATAAGGGGCTTTTGCTCCTTGAGCTTTTGCAGAGCGGCCTGCCAATCAGCCACATCGTTTGTGTTGACATCCTGCCCTAACAAATACTGAGCAACACCGAAAGCATCACGGGAATTGTTGAAATTGAGAATATTGCCTTTATACTGCTCATCCCACATAACGCTCCAGCTATCGGGAGTGCCTTCGACCATTTTTGTATTGTAAATAAGGCCTACCAAGCCTACGCTATAAGGAACAGAATACTCATTATTGGGGTCGAAATACAGATTTTTGTATTCCTCAGCAATATATGAATAGTTCTGCAGGCTCGTAACATCAATCTTTTGAACAAGATTCTCTGCAATGAGACGCTGAATCATATAGTCGGACGGAATGACGATATCGTATGCGGCGCCGCCGTTTTTAAGCTTAGTGTACATACTTTCGTTTGAATCATATTCGGCATAATTGACTTTAATGCCTGTAAGTTTTTCAAACTCTTCGTTTACATTCAGCGTATCGTCAGAGCCATCGGACATATATTCGCCCCAGTTATAAACATTGAGCACAGTGCCCTCAAATTTACGGGAATATACACCTTCTACAGGGATTGTAGAAGAACTTTCACTACCGTTGAAGCCGACTATACAGCAAACGCCAAAAGCGACTGCAAGCACAGCGGCAACGCTTCGCTTAACGATTTTTGCTCCCCTGCTGACGGGTTTAACGCTATTCTTGTTCTTTTCCGCTCTGCTCTGTGAAATGTTTATAAGTATCAGCAAAACAAGTATAGCGACAAAAATAAGAGTAGAAAGAGCATACATATCCGGCTTAACGGATTTTTTAGTCATTGCGTAAATTCGCAGGGGCAAAGTCTGGAAATTAGGACCTGTTACAAAGTAGCTGATAATAAAGTCATCAAGGGAAAGAGTAAAGGACATTATCATACCTGTTGTAACGGCAGGCATAATGGACGGCAGGGTTGCTTTGAAAAACGCCATAGCGGGAGTACAGCCTAAATCCTGAGCCGCTTCCTCTAAATGAGAATCTGTTTGCTTAAGCTTTGGCAATACATTCAAAATAACATAGGGCAAGTTGAAGGTTACATGAGCAATAAGCAAAGTGCCAAAGCCTAATGTATCTTTAATATTGAGCAACGTTCCCACAAAAACAAAGAGCAGCATCATTGATATACCCGTAACGATATCGGGATTCATCATGGGTATATTGGTTACGGACATTGTAGCAGAGCGAAGATATTTCGACTTCATCCTGTCAATACCGACAGCTGCAGCCGTGCCGATTAAAGTTGCAATAACCGAAGATGTTACAGCTAAAATCAGCGTATTTCTAAGGGCATTAAGCGTTGTTGTATCGTTGAGAATTTCAGCATACCATTTGAGGGAAAAGCCCTCGAAAACAGCCGTACTCTTTCCTGCATTAAAAGAGAAGAATATGAGCACAAATATTGGAGCATACAAAAACAGATACAGCAATGCCGTATAAATTTTAGAGGCAGTTTTCATACTATTGCGCCTCCTGTATCGTCATCGGCAAACTTGTTCATAATTGCCATGGAAATAAGAATAAGCACCATAAGAAGCAGTGAAAGAGATGCGCCGAGATTAAAGTTATTGGCGCTTTGGAACTGACTTTCGATAGCATCACCGATAAGCAAAAAGCTGCCGCCGCCGAGCTTTTGGGAAATATAGAATGTGCTTACTGACGGCACAAAAACCATAGTAATTCCCGAAACAACACCGGGCAGGCTCAACGGGAAAATGACACGGCGCAAAACCTGAAGCCTGTTGCAGCCTAAATCCTGTGCGGCGCTTACAACAGACGAATCAAGCTTTGCCATAATTGTATAAATCGGCAAAATCATATAGGGCAAATAATTATAAACCATGCCGAGCACAACCGCCGAGCCTGAATTGAGAAAGCCGTTTTCGCTTGCAAGACCGAAAATATCAAGAACCTTGTTAAGGATTCCGTTGCGCTCAAGAATAAGCATCCATGAATATGTTCTGATGAGCAGATTCATCCACATGGGGAGCATAACGAGCAGCATCATAATGCGCTGCGAATTATTTGAAAACTGAGTCAAAAAATACGCAAAGGGATAAGCTATAATCAAACAAATTACAGTTGAAAGCAAGCCGTACCAAAGAGATAACAAAAAGGTTGGAATATAGTCTTTCAGCTGATATATGTTTTCCATAGTAAACGCACCGTCAGCGTTTGTGAAAGCATAATAAACAACAACAAACAGCGGCACAACAATAAATATAGCCGACCACAGCAAATGCGGAGCCGCCAAAAGCTTAGAAATAAGTGAGGTTTTTTGTTTCATCGGTTATTCCTCCTCACTCATATCGACAGAAGCATCGGAAAGCTCGTCAAACTCCTCGCTGAATGAGCTGTAATCGCCGTAAAGACCTGAATACTCGCTCTTTTTCATAATATGGATAGCATCCGGCTCAATATAAAGCCCGATTCGTTTACCTACCTCGTGATAATCAGTTGACTGAATCATCCACTTAAAGCCGCCGATATCAACAATAGTTTCAAAATGAACACCCTTAAAGGTAACAGATGTGACAATACCCTTAAGCATACCCTTTTCTTCATCGACAACATCAACATCCTCGGGACGGACAACAACATCAACATTTTCGTCAGGCGCAAAGCCCTTATCAAGGCAATCAAATCTGTGACCGGAGAAATCCACCTTAAAATCGGCTTTCATAACGCCGTCGATAATATTACTTTCGCCGATGAAATCAGCAACAAATGCGTTTTTAGGCTCATTATAGATACTGATAGGTGTGCCAATTTGCTGAATAACACCGTTATTCATAACAACGACGGTATCAGACATGGAAAGAGCCTCTTCCTGGTCATGGGTAACATATATAAATGTGATACCGAGCTTTTGCTGAATGTTTTTTAGCTCGTTTTGCATATCCTTGCGAAGCTTTAAATCAAGAGCACCCAAAGGCTCATCAAGAAGAAGCACACGAGGCTTATTCGCAAGAGCGCGAGCTATTGCAACACGCTGCTGCTGACCGCCGGAAAGAGACTGAATATTACGCTTTTCAAAGCCCTTGAGATTGACAAGAGCCAACATATCCGTTACGGTCTTTTCAATTTCCTCTTTGCTCTCTTTTTTAACTCTCAAGCCGAAAGCAATGTTTTCAAAAACATTGAGGTGAGGAAATAGAGCGTAACGCTGAAAAATGGTGTTAACCTGCCTTTTGTGCGGCGGTACACCATTTATCTTTTTATTTTCAAAAATGACATCGCCACTATCGGGTGTCGTAAAACCGCCGATGATGCGCAAAGTAGTTGTCTTGCCGCAGCCCGAAGGACCCAACAAAGTAATGAACTCTTTGTCGCGTATGTAGAGACTCAAATCCTTAAGTATTGGTTCTCCGTCGTATGAAACGGATATATTTTTTAAATCAATGATAATGTTGTTTTCCAATTATGCAGCCCCTCTCAGAAATATGGGATTACTTTGCCCATTTAAATTTTAAGATAAATATAGAGCTAAAAGCGGCAAATGTCAACAATTTTTTTAATTTTTTTTTGCAAATTTTCAGCGTCAATACAAAGCAAAATTTAAAAAGCTCTGTTTTTCTCCTAAATACTCTTAATTCCTCTCGTTTTCTCACTTTTCATTATTTAGGGATATGTGGATACTTTTGTATCATTATTTATAAAAGTAAGCGGCTCAATTCCGTTAAAACTACAAAAATTCGAGTTTTTTGGATGTATTTCCTTTTTACTTGACAAAATGTTAATAACATGTTAATATTTACTTGTAGGTTTGTGTACATACATTTAAAAATTTATTAAGCTTTTGGAGGAAAAATGAGAACCAAAAAGATTACGGCGGTTTTACTTTGCATTGTACTGATACTTTCTGTTATCGCACCCATGAGTGCTGTTGCCAAGGATGGCTGCAGCTGTGAATACACCCCTATTGTCTATGTTAAGGGGCGATCAGCGATATATGTCGATAAAGACAAGCCCACCACCGATAAATACGGTGACAATCCCGCACTTCCTTATATAAGAGAAGAGGACGCAAAGGAAATGCTTTCATTTCTTGTTCCTCTTTACGCCGAATGTTATTATAAGGATGATTTCGAGCCTTTCAGAATTGAGATAACAAAATGCTTTAAAAAGATTTACAAAGATTATGCTCTCGACACAAACGGCAACCCCACCAACAATTCAGGTCTTCAATCAAGTGATTGTTGGAAAAACAAGCCTCTCAAGGATTGCCATAAACCCAACGGTGTTATTGATAATCCCGAAATGGCAAATAAAGAGGTTTATAAATATTTTTTTCAATATGACTGCCGTCTTGACCCCTGCGACACTGCAGACGATTTGAAAGAATATATCGATGCTGTAAAGGCTGTTACGGGTCACTCAAAGGTTAAGATTATCGCCCGTTGTCTTGGCACAAACATCGTCAGTGCATATTTTGCAGAATACGGCTGGGGCGATGTTGAAGATGTTATTCTTTACAACGCTATTGCAAACGGCACTGCCATCACAAATTCCCTTTTCAACGGCGAGCTTTATTTTGATGCCGACGCAGTTGATTTCTTCGCAACTCAGTCGCTTTCAGGTGAAACAGTAATTCTTAATTTTCTCTGTGAAATAATCACCATGGCTAACAAAACCTACGGACTTGATGCGCTTATGGATTATTTCAACATGACCGGTACCAAAGTTGCCCGTTTAGTCGTTCCCGATATCATGAGAGTCAGCTATGCAACAACTCCCGGCTACTGGTCAATGATTTCAGCCGATAACTATATTACTGCAAGAGACTATATTTTTGACGGAGCTGAGTTAGAATGGAACGGACTCATTCGAAAGCTTGACAATTATCATAATACTGTAGGTTCACGCCTCAATGATATGTATAAGCAAATGAAAGCAGACGGCGTGAATATTTACAACATTTCAAAATATGGCTATCAGCTCTATCCCATCATGGAAGACGCAGCTCATCAGAGTGACCAAATTGTTACCGTTGAGCAACAGGCGCCGGGCACAACATGCGCACCTATCGGTGAACACTTTGACAAAAAATATATGAAAAAGGCCGAAGCAAACGGCACAGCAAAGTATATTTCCCCCGACAAGGCTATTGACGCATCAACAAGCCTTTTCCCAGACACCACATGGTACATAAAGAATATGGAGCATAACTGCTTCCCGAAGTCTGTCGACAAAATGCTTTATGATATTCTCCGTTCAAACGGCAAAATGACTGTTTTCACAAATGAAGAATATCCTCAATACCTTGTGTTTGATAACAGTAACGGCAAAGATAACGGCACCACGAGGCCCATGACTGAGGAAGACCTCGGATATACTCTTGAAGAGCCCGGATTCTTTGATTTGCTCATCAGTATGTTGAAGAATTTCATCGCTCTGCTGGGTCAACTCGGAGACATTATTGCCGAAGCTATACAAAATCTCCAAAAATAACAAAAAGCTCATACTTTACAAAAACACCGCTGAAACAATTAAGTTCCGGCGGTGTTTTATTGATGTTTGGCAAAAAAAGCTCCACAGAAGTCTTTGCTTCTGTGGAGCTATGGCGGAGAGCAAGGGATTCGAACCCTCGAAGCCGTTTTAGCGACTTACACGATTTCCAATCGTGCTCCTTCGACCAGCTCGGACAACTCTCCATAAGTCAACAAGCAATATTCTACTATATATCCTTAGAAAAATCAAGTCTTTTTCAAAAATTTTCAGAATATTTTTTCTCATTTTATAGAAAAAGCACCCGACAAAGTATCGAGTGCTATTTAATCACTTTTTTAGCTTGCCTTAAGCTGCAGGCGGAATTTATCCGCAATCATGGCGACGAACTCGGAATTGGTCGGTTTACCTCGAGAAGACTGAATTGTATAACCGAAATAGGAGTTCAAAACCTCAACATCTCCCCTATCCCATGCAACCTCAATGGCATGGCGAATTGCTCTTTCAACACGAGAAGATGTGGTTGAAAACTTCTTTGCTACACCGGGATAAAGGAGCTTTGTAACGGCATTTATACTCTCTTCGTCCTCAATAGCCATAAGTATTGCCTCTCTAAGATACTGATAACCCTTAATATGTGCAGGTACTCCGATTTTGTGCAGGGTTTGAGTTACCTGTATTTCAAGAGAAGCGGAGGCCTCGTGAAGGTTTTCACGGCGGCTCGTAAGGCTCAAAATTCTTTTTGCCATTTCATCATAATCAAAGGGACGAAGGAAATAGTAATCGGCTCCTGCCGCCATTACTTCGCTCTCAAGAGTAGGGTTATCAAAGCCGGAAATAACAATAAATTTCGGCGTCCTTTTCAGGTTTGATGATTTAAGTGATTTAACAACGCCGATAGCGTCTAAATTCGGCAGAAACACATCCATAAGCACAACATCGGGTTGCTGTCTTGTGACGGCTTCTATAAGCTTTCTGCCGTCCTTTTGAGCACATTCAACCTCCAAACCGTGAGACCTGAATATTCTAAGACAGGTTTTACCGAATGCTTCACTGTTATCTGCCACCAAAACTCTGCAAATTTTTTCCATTGTCAACAAAAGTTCCTTTCTTTCAGCTGTAGTTTAATGCATGAATTTGTGATGATTGCTCACCTCGAAACGCATAATATCAAACTTTAGCAATAAATTGTCGCATTCAATGAAAATACATGGTTTGCCATTGAGTTTGGTAATATTTATTCACAAAAGTTGATAAATGTTGAAAAAATACGCTGAAACTTGATTCATTATGAAAAGTTTCAGCGTTTTATCGTTATTATTTTTCTATTATGTCGGTTACTGTCAGTTTTCTGCCGTCAACCTTAAACTTAATCTCCAATCCGGCAAATCCGAAGCCGTAAATCCTCTGTGAATCCTCTTGGTATGACGGTCTTGGATCTTGCGCTAAGATATTAAGCAAGGTTTTTCTTTTGGATTCGGGCAATATATTTAAAAGATTGCTATCAATATTGACCTCTAAGCTTCTTTCGGCAATATTCTCCGTAAACCCGCCTACAGCGTCGGGTCGGCTGTCGGCATAAGGCAGATACGGTTTGATATCGTATATTGGCGTGCCGTTCATCAAATCGCTGCCTCTGACCCATAAAACAGGACCGGATTCTTTGGAAAACTCAATCCTTTCCAGCTTAACACATGAAAGACCAATAGGATTGGGTCTGAACGGTGATCGTGTTGCGAAAACACCCATGCGTGTATTTCCTCCGAGAAGCGGCGGACGCACCGTAGGCGACCAAATTTCCCTTTGCGCTTGAGAGAAGCACCAAATCAGCCATATGTGTGAAAATTCCTCTAAGCCTCTGAAAGCTTCGGGATTGCGATATTCTTTTTCAAATATAATTTTTCCCTGAATTTCATCAACTAAGCCGCTTTGTCTGGGCAAACCGAACTTTGTTTCAAAATCAGTTTCAATATGTGCGATTATTTTCATAGCTTAATCTCTTAAAATCCTAAAATTAATTGCAGTTGCAAGAGCTTATGTGCGCATCTGCAATTATATATCCTTGTTTTGATTTTAACATAATTAGGAATATTTTTCAATTCATTTTATTAAGCTTATAACATTTGAACTTAATTTTTTTATTAGCGAATTTAAAACCGAAATAATTGCAAAAACATTCAAAAATTCACAAAATAATAATACTTTTTCGTTTTATATGTGCTAAAATGCTCTACATAGAAAATTTTTCATAAGGGAGATAATAAAAATGCATTTGCAAAAGCTCATTGACAAAAAAAGCGAAGCAGCAAAATATATGGTTAAGGAAATAACCCATATTTGCAAGAATTTTGAAAAAAGAGCCCCCGGTACGAAGGGCGAAGAACAGGCTTGCCGTTACATGGCAGATGTTCTCAAAAATGACTGCGGCTGTGAAAAAGTCAGCGTTGAATCATTTAAAGAAAATCCCCGTGCATTCTACGGTTGGATTTATTTCACAATTAGTTTTGTACTTTTGTCTGTTGCCCTTTTCTTCTTTGCTCCGATATTCGGCATATTCCTTATACCTTTAGGCTTATTCATTGTTTTAGCTGAATTTGGCGTTTACAAGAAGCTTATTGATAAGGTATTCCCCGAAGCTACAGGTCACAATGTTACAGCTATCAAAAAATGCACAGGTGAAACAAAGCGCAGAATTATCTTCAACGGTCACCCTGACGCTGCTTGGGAATGGCCTGTAAACTATGCTCTCGGCGGTGTCGGCTTTGAAGGCCACGCTATCCTTTGCGGTGTAGGCGCTATCTACTACCTTGTTATTTCCATAATTTATGTTATCAAAAACGGCGTTACTTTCGGACTTGCAGATACATCTGACCCTCTCGTAAAAGCAGGCCTCTTTGGGTTGATTTTTGTTCCTTTCTTATTTGGTCTTTACTTCATGGTTAACTACAAGCGTCCTGTTGACGGCGCAAACGACAACCTTTCCGGCTGCTACATGGGCATCGCTCTCCTTAAAGCTCTTAAAGATGAGGGCATTGAGCTTGAAAATACCGAAATCGGCGTTGTGCTGACAGGCTCCGAGGAAAGCGGTCTTCGCGGTTCAAAAGCATGGTGCGAAGCTCACAAGGGTGAATTTGATGATGTTCCAACATTTATTTACTCTTTTGATACAATCTATGATCCCAAATTCTTAATGGTCAACTACCGTGACCTTAACGGAACAGTTAAGGCAGACGAAGATGTTTCTGATCTGTTCTTAGAATCTGCAAAAGAGCTTAATATCCAGTGCAAAAAGGGCATGGTTCCCCCTCTCGGCGGCGCAACAGATTCAGCAGCCTTTGCACAGGCAGGCTTTAGATCAACAGGTATTACAGCTCTTAACCATAAGCTCGAATCCTACTATCACACAAGACTTGATACATATGACAACATGAACGAAACAGGTCTTGCAGATTGCTATGCGGCAACTGTGAGAGTTCTCGAAAAGTTCGATATGGGCGCTAAGCAATAATTTAAACATAAATCATTATACATTAAATAAAGTGTCATTCTTCAGCCGCAAAAGAAGAATGACACTTTTTAAGTTATATTGAATTATACTTAAACCTCAGCTATCCAAACTAAATCGAAGGTTTCTTCGGGTTCAAGGGACTGAATACCTCTTTTTTCGGAGATATCGTCATATCTGATGCGGTCATCATTCACGCCGTACCAAGGCTCGATGCAAACATAAGGTGCGTTTGGCTTTGCCCAAATGCCGAGGAAAGGTGCATCACCGAAATCAAAACGCACTGTTTTTCCCTGAGCTTCGCTTTTGAGAGTGACAACGGAAGAATTAAGGTCAGAAAAAATAAGAGCATCATCGTTAAACAAATCAGCAGTCAAACGAAGCTTTTTTCCCTCTTCAAGCTCAACAGCAAACTTTGTGCCGATGATAATATTCTCTTTATCAATTTTTTCTACCTGTGCGCCCTCTTCGCTTTCTTCAAATTCAAGATAATCGCCTATTTTGCAGTTAAAGCCCGGATGTGCACCGCAGCAGAAATACATAGTCTTATTATCAGTGTTTTTAACGGTATGAGTGACTTTCAATGCTCTGCCTACAAGCTCAAAGCAAACCTCAAATTCAAAGGTAAACGGGAACATTTTAAGAGTTTCTTCGCTGCTGCGGAGTATGAACACAGCCCTTGCTCCGTCAACATCAATAGCCTCAAATGCCATTTTACGGGCAAAACCGTGCTTAGCAAGAGGATATTCTCTGCCGTCATAGAGGAATTTATCCTTGTAAAGCTGACCGATGGTTGGGAAAAGCACAGGAGCTTGACCGTACCATATATCCGGATTGCCTTGCCATATATACTCAAAGCCGTCATCCTTAGAAACCATAGAATGAAGCTGAGCGCCCATATCGTCAATCTGCGCTGTAAGGTATTCGTTTTCGATACTGTAATACATTTAGATTCTCCTAAGTCAAATAATAATATTTATGCGTTCTGCTTTTGTCTGTATGCTTCCACTTCCCAATTAGTGATAAAATCAGCAAGCTCATCACTCATAGGATGCACTCCGCCAAAGCTCTGAGCATAGGTTGCAACCTTAAGAGCATCGTTAAACAGCAAAGCCGCAGTTTCACTGCCCTTAGCTGTATAATCAACAGCAAAGAAGCCGCAGCCGTTGATTATTATAATCTTCGGCTTGCAACCGTAAGCATCTTCATATTCATTAACTGCACCCCTTATGCAGGCATTGCAAAAACCGTAAACAGGTTTTGCTCGGCAGTAAACAATATGGTCAGGTGTAAAGGGCTTCATAACTGCTTCGGCTGCTTCGGGACTTGCGGCATATTTAATAGCCTCAACGCTCGGTTCATAAGTGACAACCGCATCGTCACCGTAAATCTGATAAATAACATCAAAGCATTTCTGTGCCTTTTCGCCGTCATATTCTCCGCTTTCAAAAAACGGATCAACGGTTACTCTTTCTCTGAGCTTACAAAGAACATCAACGAGCATTTCATCCAGCTCATCAACTGTATTTGCCGCAAAAAATATGCCGTGGTTTTGCAAGATTATTATATCGGCTTGCTTGCCGTTTACATCTTCGTATTCTTTCATCTTATCGTAACAGATTTTTGAAAGAATATATCCCGGTTTGCAAGCCTCAACCCAAATAAACTCGTTTCCGAGAATTTCTCTTGCAAGCTTTTCACCGCCTACTGAGCAAGTCAAGCCGTTGACAAGAGCAGGATGAAGATGCAGAACAAAGGTTTTATCAAAAAGGCTGTGAAGAAGAGTTTCGACGCTCGGACGCTTATTCTCCTCTCCCGGCATTCTTGCGGCGCTTAAATCAGCAAGTGCCTGAGCTTCTCTTGCAGCATCGTCCTTTGGATATTCTTTGGTAAAAATCTCAGCCAAAGCCGCTCTGTTCATTTTTACAAAACCGTCGGAAGTGATTGTTGCAAGCTGAGTGCCCGAGCCTTTGATATACATAACATCGCCGTCTTTTGCGGATGTATTACCGCCGCCTGCAAGAACCAGCTCTTCATTGCTGCCGTAAATATTGGAAAAAGAAACAAGTTCATCAATAATCATAAAATCTCACCATCATTTTAAGTTTTTTATTATGATAAACTAATTACGATAAAAATGCAAGCTAAATTGATTATAGGTAAAAAATTTGTAATAAATGGGTAAAAAAGTGCTTGACAATATGGCAATAACAATGTATAATCAAAACAGTTAACCGAACATTTGTACTATAACTTTCGGAGGAAAAATAAATGGCAGAAAAAGTAACTGCTCTTGAAACCGCTCTCAAACAAATCGAAAAAAGCTACGGCAAAGGCGCCATAATGCGCCTTGGTCAAAACTGCGGCCTTAATGTTGAAGCTATTTCAACAGGCTCATTATCTCTTGACCAAGCTACAGGCATAGGCGGACTCCCCCGTGGCAGAATTGTTGAAATATACGGTCCTGAATCCTCGGGTAAAACGACTTTGGCTCTCCATGTTGTTGCTCAGGCGCAAAAAGACGGCGGCGAATGTGCGTTTATTGACGCCGAGCACGCTCTCGACCCTGTTTATGCTGCCAACCTTGGCGTTGATATTGATTCTTTGCTTGTTTCTCAACCTGATAACGGTGAACAGGCTCTCGAAATTACCGAAGCTCTTGTTCGTTCAGGTGCACTTGATGTTATTGTTGTTGACTCTGTTGCAGCCCTCGTTCCCAGAGCAGAAATTGAGGGTGAAATGGGTGAATCCCATGTTGGTCTGCACGCAAGGCTCATGTCTCAAGCTCTTCGCAAGCTCGCAGGCGCTATTTCAAAATCAAACACCATTCTTATCTTTATTAATCAGCTTCGTGAAAAAGTCGGCGTAATGTACGGCAGTCCTGAAGTCACCACAGGCGGCCGTGCCCTCAAATATTATGCATCAATGCGTATTGATGTCCGCAAATCTGAACAGCTTAAAGGCAACGGCGGCGAATTTATCGGCAGCCGCACCAAAGCAAAAATTGTTAAAAACAAAGTCGCTCCCCCTTTTAAAGTTGCTGAATTTGATATTATGTTCGGCAGAGGTATCACTCCTGAGGGCGAAATTCTCGACCTTGCTGTTGAGTTTGATATAGTACATAAGAGCGGCGCATGGTTCTCATATAATGATGAACGCCTCGGTCAGGGTCGTGACAATGTTAAGGAGCTTATCCGCACCAATCCTGAGCTTTCCGCTGAGCTTGAAGCTAAAGTTCGCACAAAATTTGCCGAAATGTCTGCTGCTCCTTCAGCTCCCAAGGCTCAGAAAAAACAAACCGTCCCTGCTCCTGCCCCTGTTGTTCCCCCTGTTGAGCCCAAGGCAAAGATTAAAGCAAACCTTGATATTGCAGTAGATGACGACGAATGATTATTTCAGCACAAAAAGGCAAAGCAAATAAAATACACATCAGCATCGACGGTGAATACAGACTCACCGTTGATGCTGGTTTCTGGTTTTCTTGCGGATATATTTCAGGCGATGAAATAAATGAAGAAGAATACAGCGCATTGGCTGAAAGAATTTCAAAACGCCGTTGCTTCAACCGAGCGCTTAACATTTTATCCCGCCGTGACCATTGCGAAAAAGAACTTTTCCGCAAGCTTGTACGAACCGACGGAGAAACAGCCGCACAAAGCGCCGTAAAACGAGTTAAAGAGCTCGGTCTTATTAACGACGAACGCTATGCACAAGCGCTTTCAAAGGAGCTTGCCGAGCGAAAGGGTTACAGCATTCGTGCAATTAATGCAGAGCTTTTGCATAGAGGAATTGATAAATACACAGCAGAAAACGCAATAAGTGAATTAACACTTGACGAGAGTGATAAAATTAAGCTATTATTAGACGGTAAGTATAACAGACGGATGCAGGACGAAAAGGGAAGAAAGCAGGTTTTCAACGCTCTCCTGCGCCTCGGCTTCGGCTATTCTCAAATTCGCAGCGCCATGCGAGAATATGATGAATTCAGTGAGGAATATGATACATGAATACAGTCGGCTTTATTTCACTCGGATGTCCGAAAAACCAAATTGACGGCGAATGTCTTTTAGCTCTGCTTGATGAAAACGGTTTTGAAATTTCAGACCCATATGACGGCGTTGATGTTGTTATAATAAACACCTGCGGTTTTATTGAAAGCGCAAAAAAAGAAGCTATTGAAAATATACTTGACATGGCTCAGCTCAAAGGAGAAGGCACTATAGGCAAGATTGTTGTCACAGGCTGCCTTGCTGAAAGGTACAAAGAGGAAATACTTACAGAAATTCCTGAAGTTGATGCGGTTGTAGGAATTGGAGCAAACGGAAACATTGTTGAAATTTGCAAACAGGTGCTCGCAGGTGAAACAGTAGGCAAATTTCCCCCAAAATGCGAAATGCCCATGAACGGCAAACGCATACTCACTACACCCGAACACTATGCGTATTTAAAAATTGCAGACGGATGTAACAACCGCTGCACATATTGTGCCATTCCGTCTATACGAGGAAATTACCGCAGCCGTGAAATCGACGATATTATTGATGAAGCAAAACAACTTGCCGAAAAAGGTGTTAAAGAGCTTATTGTTGTGGCTCAGGATACCACTCTTTACGGTAAAGATATTTATCAGCGTTTGGCTTTGCCTGAGCTTCTGAAGAAACTTGCTGAAATTGACGGTATTCATTGGATTCGTATGCTCTATTGCTACCCTGATGAATTTACCGACGAGCTTATTGAAACAATAGCAACCGAACCTAAAATTCTCCACTATATTGACCTGCCTCTACAGCACGCCGATGACAAAATTTTAAAGGCAATGAACCGCCGAGGCACACAGGAGCAGGTCAAAGAACTCATCGCTAAACTGCGTTCAAAAATTCCCGATATAGTTATTCGCACAACATTTATCACAGGTTTCCCCGGTGAAAGCGAAGAAAACTTTGAAAGCTTAGCTCTGTTTGTCAACGAAACAGAGTTTGACCATCTCGGATGTTTTGCATATTCAGCCGAAGAAGGCACACCGGCAGCGGAATTTGAAGACCAGATTGACGAACGCACAAAGCTAAAAAGACAAGATATTATAATGAATGACCAATATAGTATTGTTCAGGATAAGCATAATCGGCTTATCGGAAAAAGCTTTGAGGTGCTGATTGAGAGCTACGATGCCTATACGGACAGCTACACGGGCCGAAGCTACATGGACGCACCCGAAATTGACTGCTGCGTTAAATTCACCTGTTCTTATCCCCTTGCCGAGGGTGAATTTTGCACAGTTAAAATATTTGACATAGATGAGTATGATCTCATCGGAGAGGTTGAGTAAATGAACACGCCTAACAAACTGACTATTGCAAGAGTAATAATTACCCCTTTCTTTTTGCTTGCATTTTTAAGCTCTGTCCCCCATCGATTTATTATTGCCTGCGCTGTTTTCGCAGTTGCCGCAATCACCGATGCCATTGACGGCAAGCTTGCAAGAAAAAACAACCAGGTTACAACCTTTGGCAAGCTTTTAGACCCTGTTGCAGACAAAATGCTCACCACTGCCGCTTTGCTTGGCTTTATAGCCGAGGGAATTTGCAGCGTTTGGCCCGTATTCATTATTCTCACAAGAGAATTTATAATAACATCCGTTCGCCTTATTTCCGCTTCACAAAATGTTGTTGTACCGGCTAATATTTGGGGCAAAATCAAAACCGCAACTCAAATGGTTTTCACCGTTATCATTATGCTTTGGGGCGAACTTGTTGAAACATACGGATTCTTAAAGCTCAATTTCCATACGGTTACTAATATAATGATTTGGATTACTGCCGCACTTGCAGCAATATCCGGCGTAATCTATTTAATGCAAGCTAAAAAAACAATTGACTTCTCAAAATAAATTGCATATAATAGTAAAAAATGCGTTTTAGTAGGAATAAGTACCGCTAACTTATAGCTTTCACAGAGAGGTGCACGCTTTGCTGCAAGTGCACTGTCAGCTTGTTTTCGGGAATGCGCCCTATCAGCACACAGCAGGAAATGGCTGTGCGGCAGGCACCGTTATCCGCCTCAGGTTTTAACGAACCTATTGAGTATAATGTCGGAGTGGAACCGCGAGAAGATTTTCGCCTCCGTCGCTATTGGATTTTCCTTTAGCGGCGGAGTTTTGTTTTTGAGGTGATTAAATTTTGTTTAGGCAGTTGAGGGAAGATATAGCCTGCGTTAAAGAGCGCGATCCTGCCGCTCATTCAACACTGGAAATACTGTTTCTTTACCCGGGAATTAAAGCTGTCAGAATGCACCGCTTAGCGCATAAATGTTATAACAAAAAGCTATTTTTCCTTGCGCGCATGATTTCTCAGCGTGCCGCTAAAAAAACAGGAATTGAAATTCATCCCGGCGCACAAATCGGAAAGCGGCTTTTCATTGACCACGGAACAGGCGTTGTTATCGGTGAAACGGCAATTATCGGCGACAATGTTACCATATATCAGGGAGTTACTCTCGGCGGTACGGGACACCACACAGGCAAACGCCATCCCACAATTGGAAACAATGTTATGATAGGTTCCGGCGCCAAGGTTCTCGGTCCGTTTAAAATCGGCGACAATACAAACATTGCCGCAGGCGCAGTAGTTCTTGAAGAAATACCGCCTAATTCCACGGCGGTCGGTGTGCCGGCAAGAGTTGTTAAACAAAACGGCAAGCGTGTTGATGACCTTGACCAGATACACATTCCCGACCCCATTGCAATGGAACTTTGCAAAATGCAGATTGAAATTGATAAGCTGAACAAAAGAATCGAATACATGGAAAAGGAGAAAAATTAAATGAAGATTTACAACACTTTAACCCGTTCTAAGCAGGAACTTAAAACAGTTGAACCGGGTGTTTTAAAGGTCTATGCCTGCGGCCCCACTGTTTACAACTTTATTCATATCGGTAACGCTCGTCCCCTTTGCGTTTTTGATGTACTGCGCCGATATATGGAATACAGAGGTTATGAGGTCAAATTTGTTCAAAACTTCACAGATATTGACGATAAAATTATCCGCCGAGCAAACGAAGAAGGCTTGACATTCAAAGAAATCAGCGAAAAATATATTGAAGAATTTTGGAAAGACGCCAAGGGCATGAATATCCGTGAAGCAACAGTTCATCCCAAGGCAACAGAAAATATTGACGAAATTATTTCTATAATTTCTACCCTTGTTGAAAAAGGCTTTGCTTACGCAGTAAACGGAGATGTTTATTTCAGCCCCTCCAAATTTGACGAATACGGCAAGCTCTCTCATCAGCCTCTCGAAGAGCTTGAAGCAGGCGCAAGAATTAATGTTGAAGATATTAAGCATGAGCCTATGGATTTTGCCCTCTGGAAAGGCGCAAAGCCAGGCGAGCCCTATTGGGAATCCCCTTGGGGCAAGGGCAGACCGGGTTGGCACATTGAATGTTCTGCCATGGTACGCCGATACCTGGGCACAACTATTGATATTCACTGCGGCGGTCAGGATTTAATATTCCCCCACCATGAAAACGAAATTGCACAAAGCGAATGCTGCAACGGTGCGCCTTTTGCAAATTATTGGATGCACAACGGATATATCAATGTTGACAATGTTAAGATGTCAAAATCCCTCGGCAACTTCTTTACAGTTCGTGATGTTGCGGAAAAATATGGTTATGAAGCAATTCGTTACCTTATGATTTCCTCTCATTATCGCAGCCCCATCAACTACAGCGTTGATATAATTGAGCAGTGCAAGGCTTCTCTTGAGCGCCTTTACACCTGCAGAAACAATCTTGATTTTGCCCTCGAAAATGCTGTTGACGGCGAGCTTGACGGCAATTTCACCGAAACTGTAGCAGGCAGAACTCAGCAGTTTATAAAAGCAATGGATGACGATATGAACACAGCCGACGCACTTGCGGCTGTATATGAGCTGGTCAGAGATATTAACACAGCTATTGCAGCCGGTGCAAACAAAGCAACACTCGAGCTTGCATCAAAAGCTTTTGATGAGCTTACAGATGTTCTCGGCCTTGTTTACAACCGCCAGAAATCAAGCCTTGACGAAGAGGTTGAGGAGCTTATCGCTCAGCGTGCAGCCGCCAGAAAAGAGAAAAACTGGGCAAAAGCTGACGAAATCCGTGATAAAATCAAGGCAATGGGCATAGTGCTTGAAGATACATCACAAGGTGTAAAGTGGCACAAAGCGTAATTTCTGATTAAGAAAAAAACAACGGCATAGCTGGTTAATTTCAGCTATGCCGTTAATTTTATATTAAATAGACTATCAGGTCATCTTCTCCTGCTTAACCTTATGGTCAATGACATGGCGAGACGAAAGCTCATTTATAATATCTTCAACAGAAATATCCATTTCAGCCATCATAACCATTACATGATAAGCAAGGTCGGCAACTTCATAAATAGTTTCTTTTTTGTCGTCAGCCTTTGCAGCAATGATAACTTCGGTGGATTCTTCGCCAACCTTTTTAAGAATTTTATCAATTCCCTTTTCAAAAAGATAAGTCGTGTAAGAGCCTGCCTGCTTTTCATCCTTGCGGGATTTAATGAGCTTCATAAGATTATCGAGAGAAAAATCATTATAGCCGTGCTTGCGATAAAAAGTATTGGTAAAGCAGGAATCCGTACCCTTGTGGCAAGCAGGACCGTCTTTTTTAACGGTAATGACAAGAGCGTCCAAGTCACAATCAGCTTCAATTTTCAAAACATGCTGATAATTGCCCGATGTTTCACCTTTGCGCCACAGCTTTTGGCGTGAACGGGACCAAAAGCAGGTAGTACCCTCATCAAGAGTAATTCTAAGGCTTTCACGATTCATGTAAGCGAGTGTTAAAACATTTTTTGTGCGGTAATCCACAACTATGGCAGGAATAAGGCCATTGGAATCAAATTTTAAATCATCTACATGCAACATATCTTTTTCCTCTCAAATTCTCACATTAATTGAATTATTTCTAAGCTCTTTTTTGAGCTCATCTATCGCAACTTCTCCGAAATGGAAAATCGAAGCGGCAAGCCCCGCATCGACCTTGGGAAGCTTTTGGAAAAGCTCCACAAAATCCTGCATACATCCTGCACCGCCTGAAGCAATAACAGGCACGCTTACTAAATCACAAACAGCTTCAAGCATTTCAAGGTCAAAGCCCTGTTTGACACCGTCAGTATCAATGCTGTTGACAACAATTTCACCTGCGCCGTTATCCACGCCGAACTTTATCCATTCAAGAGCATCTATGCCGGTATTTACTCTGCCGCCGTTCTTAAACAGCATAAATTTGCCGTCAACACGCTTTATATCGGCAGAAAGCACAACACACTGGTCGCCGTATTTTTTGGCCGCCTCACCTATTATTTTCGGATTTTTAATGGCGCCTGAGTTTACGCTGACTTTATCGGCTCCGCATTTGAGCACACGCTCAAAATCATCAAGAGTTGTGATGCCGCCGCCGACTGTAAGGGGAATAAATATTTTTGAAGCCGCTTCTTTAAGAATATCTGTAAAAATCTGCCTGCCCTCTACAGAGGCTGTAATATCGTAAAAAACAAGCTCGTCTGCACCTGAACGGCTGTAGAAATCCGCTAACTCAACAGGCGATGAAACATCGCTCAAGCCTTCAAAATTAACACCTTTAACTACTCTGCCGTTTTTTACATCAAGGCAGGGTATAATTCTTTTTGTTATCATTTTACCTGCTCCCCTGCTATTCTGACAGCTTCTTCTAAATCTATGGCGCCGGTGTAAAGCGCTTTGCCGAGAATTGCGCCATAAACGCCTGAATCGGTAAGGGCTTTCACATCTTCAAGGCTCGATACACCGCCGGAGGCTACAGTATCAAACTTAAACCTCTTTGCCATTTCTTTGTAAAGCTCACGGTTAGTTCCCTGCATTGCACCGTCCTTTGAAATATCGGTACAAATTACGGTTTTAACGCCCATGTTATCCAGCTTTTCGCAAAACTCAAAGCCGTCAACCTCGCTGACATTAATCCATCCATGCGTCGCAACCTTGCCGCCGAGCATATCAACGCCGACAGCTATTTTATCGCCGTATTTGCTTACCATATCGGCAACAAATTCGGGATTTGAAATAGCTACAGTGCCGAGGATAACGCGCATAACGCCTGCATCAATATATTTCTTAATTATTTCTTCGCTTCGTATGCCGCCGCCGATTTCAACCTTTAATCCGCTGTTTTTTGCTAAGTCAGCAACAATTTCAAAGTTGGGATTATTGCCGTCTTTTGCTCCGTCCAAATCAACAACATGGAGATATTCAGCGCCGCTATCCTTAAATCCCTTTGCGGTTTCAAGAGGATTAGTGCCGTAGACGGTCATTTGATTGTAATCGCCCTTAAAAAGGCGCACAACCTGTTTATCTTTTAAATCAATCGCAGGAAATAGCAGCATAATCACACCTCGCAAAAAGCCTTTAATATGTTTAAGCCGACTTCCCCGCTTTTTTCGGGGTGAAACTGGCAGCCGTATACATTTTCGTGTGCAACAGCGGCAGTGAGCTGAGAGCCGTATTCGCAGGTGGCTATAGTGCTCTCTTCACAATCGGCTGCCCAATAAGAATGAACAAAATAAACATGGTCCCCGTTTTTGACATATTTGAAAATCGGACAAGCTTTAGTAATATCAAGAGAATTCCAGCCGATATGAGGAATTTTAAGTTCTTTCGGTATTACATCTGCTATGGGCTGTACACTTCCTTTTATAAGACCTAAGCCGTCATGCTCGCCGTATTCAAAGCTCTTATCAAAAAGCATTTGCATGCCAAGGCATATACCCATCATGGGCTTGCCTGACTTTACCTGTTCCTTGACAACCTGAGCCATACCGCTTTCGTCAAGCTTGCGTTTAGCATCGGAAAAAGCACCTACTCCGGGCAAAATAATATGCGAACAGGAATTTATTATTCTTTCGTCATTGGTCAAAACAACATCTTTTCCGATAAATTTGAATGAGCTGTAAAGTGAAAAAATGTTGCCTACACCGTAGTCAATAATCGCTATCATTTACAAAACTCCTTTTGTGGAGGGAATTTCATCAATGTATTTTTCATCAATGGAAACAGCCTGAGAAAGCACTCTTCCGAGAGCCTTAAAGCTGCCCTCAATGATATGATGTGTGTTTGTACCGTAAAGCTTATTAACATGAAGGGTCATTTTGCTGTTGCGCACAAAGCCGAGCAAAAACTCGGAAACAAGCTCTGTATCAAAATCTCCGACTTTAGGCGGCATAGTGCCCAAATCAAGGCTCAGATGCGCACGGCCCGAAATATCAACAGCGCACATAATCAGAGATTCATCCATGGGAAGAATTATATCTCCGTAACGCTTGATACCTGCCATATTGCCGAGAGCTTCGGCAAAAGCCTGACCCAAAACAATACCGATATCTTCTACCGTGTGGTGATAGTCAACATTAATGTCGCCATTGCATTTAACCGTTAAATCAAATCTGCCGTGACGGGCAAAGAGAACGAGCATATGGTCAAGAAAACCGCAGCCGGTATCAATCTCGTATTTACCCGTACCGTCTAAATTTAGTTTAAGTTCGATTTGAGTTTCTGCTGTACTGCGCTTGATTTCACTTGTACGCATAACAAACAACCTTTCGAGTTAAATAATTTTATCGAGTGCTTTGAGCAATTCATCCATCTGCTCTTTTGTGCCTATTGTGATTCTTAAAAACTTATCAAGTCTCGGTTTATTGAAAAAGCGAACCAAGACTCCGTTTGCCTTCAAGCCTTTATAAAGCTCTTCACCGCTTTTTTCGGCATGAGAGGCAAAAACAAAGTTTGCCTTTGAAGGAAGCACGGTAAAATCCCGTTTTTCAAGCTCAGCCACCGTATATTCACGGTTTTTGATTATTTGAGCCCTTGTTTGCTCGAAATAATCCCTGTCTTTTATCGAGGCCTCACCGGCAATTAGAGTTAATCGGTTGATATTATAGGGATTGTTTGAAAAACGGACTGTGTTCAAATCCGCAATGATTTCTTCATCGGCAACGGCAAAACCAAGCCTTGCACCGGCAAGCTGTCGAGATTTTGAAAAAGTTTGAACGACAATAAGGTTTTTATATTTTTTGGTTAATTCAACAGCGCTTTCACCGCCGAAATCAACATAAGCTTCATCAATTACAACCACATTTTCAGGGTTAGTTGACGCAATCTTTTCAATATCCGCAAGAGAAACCGTCATACCTGTAGGTGCATTGGGATTAGCTATAACAACAGTTTCGTTAAGTGAGCAATAATCATCGGCACAGAGCGAATAATCCTCTTTAAGGGGAATTACATGAGCCTTAATGCCGTAGAGCGAAGCAAAGACCTCATAAAAACCGTAGCTGATATCGGGAAAAGCAACGGGAGTATTCTCATCACAGAAAGCTGAAAAAACAAAAGACAAAATTTCATCCGAGCCGTTGCCGAGAACAATATTTTTGCTTTCAACGCCGTAGTAATCAGCAATAGCCTTAACTGTTCTTTTACACTCAGGGTCAGAATAAAGCTTTAAAAGCGATACTTCATCGGAGTTTACTGCTTTTATAACCGCAGGTGACGGCGGAAAGGGTGATTCATTTGTATTGAGCTTAACATAGTTAAAATCCTGCGGCTGTTCGCCGGGAGTATACGGAGTTAAGCAGCTTAATCTTTTTGATAAAAACTTACTCATTATTTATCCTCAAATCTGACTGTTACGCTGCGACCATGAGCCTGAAGTCCCTCTTTTTGAGCAAAGGAATCAATTTTTTCGTAAACCTTTTCAAGAGCATTTTCCGAATAAGATATAAACGATGACCTTTTAATAAAATCATCAACGGAAAGAGGGCTTGAAAAGCGTGCTGTGCCGCTTGTGGGCAGAGTATGGTTAGGTCCTGCAAAATAATCTCCCAAAGCCTCGGGACAGTTTTTGCCCAGGAAAACAGAGCCTGCATTGCGAATCTGCGGCAAGAAATCAAAGGGCTTGTCTATGCAGATTTCAAGATGCTCGGGAGCAATCTTGTTGGACATTTTTGCCGCTTCCATTAAATCGTCAACAACGATAATCTTGCCGTTGTTATCTATAGAAACTCTTGCTATTTCCTCGCGGGGAAGCAGAGAAATCTGTCTTTCAAGCTCTGCGCTGACTGCCTTAGCCAAATCCATGCTGTCAGTTACAAGAACAGCACTTGCGTTTTTATCGTGCTCAGCTTGTGAGAGCATATCTGCGGCAACAAATTTCGGATTACAGGTTGCATCTGCAATAACTAAGATTTCGCTGGGTCCTGCTATCATATCAATGGCAACCGTGCCGAAAACCTGACGCTTAGCTTCAGCAACAAAGACATTGCCGGGGCCGACAATTTTATCAACCTGAGGAATTGTTTCGGTTGAATATGCAAGAGCCGCCACAGCCTGAGCACCGCCGACCTTGAATATACGGTCAACCCCTGCTGTTTTTGCCGCAACGAGAATTGCAGGCTTAATGCTTCCGTCAGCAGAGGGCGGAGTTACCATAACAATTTCATCACAGCCGGCAAGCTTTGCAGGAATACAGTTCATCAAAACAGATGAGGGATAGCTAGCCGTGCCTCCCGGAACATAAAGACCGACTCTCTCAAGGGGAATTACACGCTGACCGAGAACAACACCGTCTCTCGGAGTAATAACAAAGCCTGTTTTTACCTGATGGCGGTGAAACTCACGGATATTTTCTGCCGCTTCTTCAATAACCTTAACAAACTCAGGCTCAAGAGCCGAAAAGGCTTTATTTATTTCCTCTTCTGTTACTTCAAGGCTGTCAAGCTTAGCCTTATCAAATTTTTCGCAGTATTCACGAAGCGCCGCATCGCCGTTTTGGCGGACATTTGCAATAATATCGGCAACAATTTCACCGACTGTATTCTTTTCTTCCTCACGGGCAAAAATTTCTTCTGCTTTAATTGCGCCGTCATAAATCTTAATCATTTTCAACTACCTCTTGCAGTTTTCTGCGTATGTTATTAATTTGTTCAGCTTTAAACTTTGTGCTTGCCTTGTTGGCAACAAGTCTTGCGCTGATGGGGATTATAGACTCAATAACTTCAAGATTATTCTCTTTAAGAGTTGTGCCTGTTTCAACAATATCAACAATAACATCTGTCATATTTAGAATTGGGGCTAACTCAATGGAGCCGTTGAGCTTACAGATTTCTATATCTCTGCCCTTGCCTGCATAATGGCTACGGGCAATATTGACAAATTTTGTGGCAACCTTGAGAGTTGTTTCAGGGTCATCACGGAAGCCTTTTTTGGCGGCTACACACATTTTACATTTGCCTATATTCAAATCTAAAAGCTCGTATATATCGGGTTCGTATTCCAACAATATATCTTTGCCGACTACGCCGATATCAGCCGCACCTCGCTCAACATAAATTGAAACATCGGAGGGCTTTGACCAGAAATAGCGAACCATATTTTCTTCGTTTTCAAAAATCAGGCGTCTGTCTTTTTCTCTGATAGCAGGACAGCCGTAACCGATTTTTTCAAACATTTCGTAAACCTTTTCGCCGAGCCTGCCTTTTGGCAAAGCAATGTTAATATAATCCATCGGTTACGCCTCCTCGCCTAATTTTAGGATTTCTCTGTATTTCAAAGTTTCGGGAATGTAACTTAAAGCCTTTACGCTCCTGCCCTGCTCAATCAGGTTTTTAACCTGCTCGGCAACATCAAGAGCGGAAACGCTGTCATCATAAACCACAAGCACATCAACATCGTATTCACGGACGGACTTAGTATAAAGCTCCAACAAATCAACATAAACAGCAAAGCCGATTGCCTGGCAGTCCTTTCCCAGCTTCTGGAGCAGATTATCGTATCGGCCGCCGCTTAAAACGCTGAAAGGAACTTCCTTGACATAACCTCTGAAAATTATGCCGTTGTAGTAGCTCATATCGTTGACTATTGAAAAATCAATGTTGATATGTTTGCCCTCACCCGAAGCGGCAAGGAAATTATAAAGCGCTTCAAGTTCGTCCACAGCTTCAAACATTTTAGGAGTTGAAGCAAGAGCTTTGATTTTCGGAAATGTAGTTTCAAAATCGCCGTAGATTTCGCAAAGAGCGGCAATTTTTTCCGCCACAGCCTTGTGCAGACCGAACTGCTCACAACAGTAAAGAATCTCATGTGTATCCTTTTTTCCGAGATACCCAAGAAGCCTTTCCTGCTGGCTTTCGGTAAGGCCGATAGATTCAAACATTCCTATTACAAAGCCCATATGAGAGATATCGAGAACATATTCTGAGCTGATAAGCTTTAAGCTTTTAGCGGCAAGCGTCACAACCTCGCCCATTGTATAGGAATCAATACTGCCTGTATATTCAAGGCCGAGCTGAGTAATCTCTTTATATTCCTTGGTTGTGCGTGACGCTCTGTAAACATTCTCTTTGTAATAGAGCTTTTGAGGCTCCTGAGGATTAGCATTTTTTGCAATGGAAAGAGTGATATCCGGCTTCATGGCATAAAGCTTACCGTTCAAATCCGTAAAAGTGATTATATTCTCGGTTTGCAGAAATTTTTTATACTCAAGATAGAGGTCGTATTCCTCAAATTTGCTCATTTTGTAGCGTTTATAACCATATTGCTCATAAAGAGAGCGCAGGTCGTAGAGAACAGTATCGTTTTTACCTAATAAATTCATTGTTCATTCTCCAAAATCAAATTCTTCTGCGTATCTGACAGTTGCCATAGCATCCTTGCCGTAGCAATCGGCGCCGATCTGTGCGGCATAATCTTCAGTCAATACTGCGCCGCCTACAATCACCTTGCAATTATGCTCAGCTCTGAGAAGTTCGATAGTTTTCTGCATGGCAGGTAAGGTAGTTGTCATCAGTGCGCTTAAACCGATAAGCTTAATATTCTGTGACTTAGCCGTTTCAACAATCAGTTCAGGGGCAACATCTCTGCCTAAATCAACAACATCATAGCCGTAATTCTCAAGCAACACTTTTACAATGTTTTTGCCTATATCGTGTACATCGCCTTTAACTGTAGCAAGCAGGATTTTACCTTTCTTTGCCTTCTCCTCGCCTGAAGCCTGAATTTTTGTTTTTATGACATCAAAAGCGGCAGTTGCAGCCTGAGCCGCAAGAAGCAGCTGAGGCAAAAACAGCTTTTTATTTTCAAACTGCTTGCCTACTTCATCAAGAGCAGGTATAAGATATCCGTCGATTATTTCAACAGCCTTTTTGCTCATCAGCATTTCAGCAGTCTTTTGAGCCGCTTTTTCCTTTAAGCCCTTGATAACCGCACCCTGCAAATCATCAGCAAACACGGTAGTTTCATTTTTAACCGCCATACTGACCGCTTGCTGAGGTGAACTACAGTTCTCAATATAATCAAGGCAGCCTTTATCATAGGCGTAAAGGGCATTGTAGGCGTAATAAGCCTGCATCATTTCTGCACTCATGGGATTGACTATGCCTGCGCTCAAGCCCTTTTGCATTGCAAGGGTAAAGAAAGCGGAATTAATAATCTGTCTGTTAGGAAGACCGAAAGAAATATTAGATACACCTAAAACAGTATGAACACCCATAGTATCTTTAATGTAACCAAGGGCATTGAGTGTTGGCAAGGCACCGACATCGCTTGTGCTTATTGTCATTGCAAGAGAGTCAATAATTATATCTTCTTTCGGAATACCGTACTGAGCTGCTCTGTCAATAATACGCTTTGCTATTTTTATTCTCGCTTCTGCTGTTTCGGGTATGCCGTTTTCATCAAGAGTTAAGCCGACAACCATAGCGCCGTATTTGGCGGCAAGGGGCAAAACAGAACTTAAAGATTCTTCCGAGCCATTGACGGAATTTATCAGCGGTTTACCTACATAAACACGCAGAGCCTTTTCAAGAGCTGAAATATTAGATGTATCAATCTGAAGAGGCAATTCGCTTACCTGTGAAACACGCTTTATTGCAGTTTCCAAAACAGATGCTTCATCAATGCCTGACGCGCCAACATTAACATCGAGCATATCGGCACCGGCCTGTTCCTGATTGACAGCCTCGGTGCAAAGGTATTCGTAGTCGCCTGTTTTCAGTGCTTCTCTGAGCTTAGGCTTTCCCGTGGGATTAATCCTCTCGCCTATTATAACTGTTTTGCTGTTAAAAAAAACTGTTTTTGTTCTTGAAGAAACAAAGCTTTTTCTATTGACAATAGGTTTGCTGAGCTCTTTGTTTTTTAGCGCTTCTACAACGGCCGCTATATGCTTCGGTGTAGTGCCGCAGCATCCGCCGATTGCGGAACAGCCGAGCTCAGCCATTTTGACAGCATATTTTGCAAATTCATTTTCATCAATATCGTAAGATGCAATGCCGTGTGCAACTACAGGCATACCTGCATTTGAATTTATAAGAACAGGTAATTTTGTAAACTGCAGAAGCTGTGGCAAAAACTCAAGCATTTTTTGCGGACCGAATCCGCAATTTAAGCCTACTCCGTCTGCACCTAAGCTTTCAATCAAAGCGGCGGCGGTTACAATATCTGCCCCCGTCATAAGCCTGCCGTTTTCATCAACCGTGAAAGTCACAACTACAGGCAGATTAGAATTTTCTTTTGCTGCTAAAACAGCCGCCTTAATTTCGGCAGTATCAGTCATTGTTTCGATAAGAATTAAATCTGCGCCTGCCGCTGCGCCTGCCTTAACAGCTCTTGAAAAGTCGTTGTATGCGCTTTCAAATGTGACATTGCCAAGAGGCTCTAATAGTTCGCCGCCTGAAGTTAAATCTAATGCAACCAAAGCATCTTTTCCGCTCTGCTCAACAGCATCTTTGGCTATTGCAATTCCGCATTGTGCTATTTGCTCGGCGGAATACTCGCCGCCTGCTGCGGCAGAAAAAGTATTTGCGGTAACTATATCACAGCCGGCTTTTAGGTAAGCAAGATGCACCTGTTTGACTTTTTCAGGTTGTTCAACGCTCCAATAATCGGCTCGTCTGCCGACGGGAAGCCCCAAAGACTGTAGCATTGTGCCCATTGCACCGTCACAAACCAGAAGTTTTTTTCCGAAGACTTCCTTAAAATTCATTAAATCACTTCCCGATAATATCAGAAATATTTGCCATAATCTGAGCAGCAACATCCGGCTTGTTCATAGTGTAAATGTGTATATTGTTTACACCGCTTGCAACAAGGTCAATAATCTGTTCAGTGGCATATGCTATGCCCGCCTGCTTCATTGCCGCAGGGTCATTACTGAATTTATCTGCAATAGACTTAAACCGAAGCGGAATACCTGAGCCGGAAAGAGAAACTATTCGGTTAAGCTGGTTGCTGTTTGTTACCGGCATAACGCCTGCAACAATGGGAACGGTTATACCGGCAGACAAAAGTCGGTACATGAATTTATAGAAAACATTGTTGTCAAAAAACATTTGGGTTGTAAAGAACTCGCATCCGCTGTCAGCTTTAATTTTTAAACCGTCAAGGTCAGCCGAAACGCTTGAAGATTCCGGATGACATTCCGGGTAGCAGGCTCCGCCTATGCAAAAATCACCGTGCTTTTTGATGAGCTCAATAAGTTCGCTCGCATGAGAATAAGCTCCCGGCAAATTTTCTTCGCCTCTGTCACCTCTTAAAGCAAGGATATTTTCTATGTTATTTTTCTTAAGGTTGTTTATTACGGAAATGAGCTTCTCTTCACTTGTGGAAAGACAAGTAAGATGTGCAAGTGCGGTAACTCCGAAATTTTGCACCTCACGGCCCAAATCGACGGTATAATCGCTTGTGCCGCCGCCTGCACCGTATGTAACACTCACAAAAGATGGATTTAATTTTGATATTTCACGCACAACTTGTTTTGCACCTTCCAGCTTATCCCAAGCTTTTGGCGGAAAAAGCTCGCACGAAACATTTACTTTTCCGTTATTTAGAATATCTATAACTTTCACGTTAGTAGTACCCCTATCTTTAATATGTATTATAATATATCACATCAACCGTTAATATGCAAACAAAAAATCGGCATATAATCAAATTCGGCAAATAGCAGTATTTTTCATCGCAGGCAATGAATTTTTATGTATACTTTCACATAGTCAAGTGCTAATATGGTAATCTATTAAAGTATTAAAATACTAAATTAATAAAAATTTAACAATTTTGAATTGCTGACACATGAACAAGTATGCTAAAATACGCATGATTATATATTGGAGGTACTTTATGAAGGCAGTACTAAAATACTTAAAATATGCCGCCGGATATGTCGCACTCAGCCTCGCTTTTTTGGTTGTTCAGGCTCTTTCGGAGCTTTGGCTGCCGAACCTGATGAGCGACATGGTTGACACCGGCATAGTTGCTTT
Source organism: uncultured Oscillospiraceae bacterium (assembly GCA_949297075.1). Taxonomy (GTDB): domain Bacteria; phylum Bacillota; class Clostridia; order Oscillospirales; family Acutalibacteraceae; genus UBA8612. The sequence continues at coordinate 57,938 of CASFRX010000013.1, forward strand.
AAACGGTCAGGACGGACAAATGCAGTACATTTTGTTAAAAGGCGTTCAAATGCTCGGCGTTGCCCTGCTCTGCGTTGCTGCAGCAATAGGCGTCAGCTTTTTTTCCACCAAAACCTCAGCTATTATTTCCAAAAAAATGAGACATGATGTTTTTACTCGTGTGAGCGAATTTTCAAGCACGGAGTTTGACAAATTTTCCACTGCATCCCTTATCACACGAACAACAAATGACATTCAGCAGATTCAACAAATGCTCAGCATGGGCACAAGAATGTTGTTTTTTGCGCCTATAATGGGAGTAGGCAGTGTTGTAATGGCTTTGAAAAAAAGTTCATCAATGAGCTGGATTTTAGCCGTGGCAGTAGGTGTTCTGCTTGTACTCATTGTAGTAGGTTTTTCCGTTGCAATGCCTAAAATTAAGATACTGCAAAAGCTTATTGACAGAATCAACTTAGTCAGCCGTGAAAACCTTTCCGGCATGATGGTTATACGAGCCTTCAGCAACGAAGAGCATGAAGAAAAGCGTTTTGAAAGCATAAACAACGATTTGAGAAAAACTAACCGATTTGTTATGCGCACCATGTCGGTAATACAGCCGCTTATGACAATAATCATGAACTTTACAACTATAGCTGTTGTTTGGTTCGGTGCTAAGGCAATCAACGCAGGCGCTTTGGAAATCGGAGATATGATGGCATATATTCAGTATGCAATGCATGTCATTATGTCTTTCCTGTTCATTTCCATGATATTTATCAATATTCCCCGTGCCTTAATTTCGGTTAACCGTGTAGGTGATATTCTCACTACCAAACCCTCTATCACCAACAAAGAAAATGCCGTTGATTTAGTTAACCCCCAGGGAGAAATTGAATTTAAGAATGTATTTTTCCGTTACCACAACGCCGATGATTATGTTCTTGCAGATATCAGCTTTAAGGCTATTCCGGGACAGACAACAGCTTTTATAGGTTCAACAGGTTCGGGAAAATCTACTTTAATTAATCTTATACCGAGATTTTACGATATTACATCAGGTTCAATAACATATGACGGAATTGATATCCGTGACTTAACTATCGAATCGCTCAGAGACAGTATCGGCTTTGTGCCGCAAAAAGGCTTGTTGTTTTCAGGCACTATTGAAAGCAACATCAAAACCGGAAAAGCCGATGCCGACACCGAATTGATGAGCAAAGCTCTAAGCACCGCACAAGCACAGTTTGTCGCAGATATGCCCGATGGTATAAACTCGGAAATTGCTCAGAGCGGCTCTAATGTGAGCGGCGGTCAGCGCCAGCGCCTTGCAATCGCAAGGGCACTTGTCAAGCAGCCCCCTGTTTATATTTTTGATGACAGCTTTTCCGCTCTCGACCTAAAGACAGACGCCGCACTGCGTAAAGCGCTGAAAAGCTATACTGAAAGCGCAACGATGCTTATAGTTGCTCAGCGTGTAAGCACCATAATGCATGCAGAACAAATAATAGTTTTAGACGAAGGCAAAATTGTCGGAAAAGGAACACACAAGGAGCTTTTGAAAACCTGCAAAGAATACCGAGAGATTGCAGAATCACAACTTGCAAAGGAGGAGTTGGAATGAATAAACACAGCATGAAACCGACTCCGCCTCATGGTGGACCCGGCCATAAATCCGAACCCGGTGGGAGACCGGTTGAAAAAGCCAAAGATTTCAAGGGTTCAATTAAGAAACTGCTTAGTTACATCAACCCTTTTAAAGGCAGACTTATCATCATTGTAATTCTTGCGGCGGCATCTTCACTTTTCAGCGTTGTCGGCCCGAAAATTCTTGCTCAAGCAACGAACCAAGTGCAAATAGGTGCCGAAAAGCTACTGACAGGTACAGGCTCAATCGACATGTCAAAAATCGGTAAGATTTTATTATTTCTGTTAGCAATATATTTTATAAGCGCTCTTTTCGGATACTTGCAGTCATTTATCATGTCCGGTGTTACAACAAAATTAGCCTATAACTTAAGAAACAATATAATGCAAAAAATCAATCGCATACCCTTAGGCTACTTCCACGGACAAAGTCAAGGCGATGTTCTCTCCCGTATCACCAACGATGTTGATACCTTGGAGCAGGCTCTTACACAAAGCATAACTCAGGTTGCAACATCGGTTACGACAATTATCGGTGTTCTCGCCATTATGCTTATTACAAGCCCCCTTATGACCCTGATTATCGTTATCACCGTTCCCCTCTCCATGATAATTGTAAGGAATGTTGTTAAGCTTTCTCAGCCGCATTTCCGCAAACAGCAGAAATTTTTAGGCGCAGTCAACGGCCACATAGAAGAAATGTACGGCGGTCACCTTGTATTAAAGGCGTTTAACGGCGAGAAAAAAGCCATTGAAGAATTTGACGAGCTAAATGAACAGCTTGCCGATAATGCAAGAAAAGCCGAATTTCTATCCGGCCTAATGATGCCTCTTATGGGCTTTATCGGCAATTTAGGATATGTTGTTGTCTGCATTTCGGGTGCAATTATGGCATCAAAAGGCACGCTTCTTATTGGCGATATCCAGGCATTTATTCAGTATGTACGCACCTTTAATCAGCCTATCAATCAGCTTGCCAATATCTCTACTCAGATGCAGAAAATGGCCGCTGCTGCTGAGCGTGTTTTTGAGTTCTTGGATATTCCCGAAGAAAATGATTCTAATGCAACGCTAAAGGTTAAAGATGTTGATATTAAAGGCAATATTGAATTTGAAAATGTTCACTTCGGCTACGAGGAAACAGGCAAAATCGTTATCAACAACTTCTCCGCAAAGGTTAAAAGCGGACAAAAAATTGCCATTGTCGGTCCGACAGGAGCAGGCAAAACAACCATGGTCAAACTGCTCATGCGCTTCCACGAGATTACAGACGGAAGAATACTCATTGACGGACACGATTTAACAGATTTTGACAGGCACGATTTGAGAAGTGAATTTGGCATGGTTTTACAAGATACATGGCTCTACAACGGCACGATTATGGATAATATCCGCTACGGCAAGCTTGATTCCACCGACGAAGAGGTAATTAAAGCCGCCAAAACCGCTCAAGTTGACCATTTTGTTCGCACACTGCCCGACAGTTATCAAATGCTGATAAACGAAGAAACCACTAACATTTCTCAAGGTCAAAAACAGCTTTTGACCATTGCGAGAGCTATTCTTGCCGACCCGAAAATTCTGATACTCGATGAGGCTACAAGCTCAGTTGACACAAGAACGGAAGTTTTGATTCAAAAGGCAATGGATAACCTGATGGAAGGCAGAACAAGCTTTATCATCGCTCACCGCCTTTCCACCATCAAAAACGCCGACCTGATACTCTGCATGAACAACGGCGATATTGTGGAACAAGGCACACACGAGGAACTTATGGCAATAGACGGTTTTTATGCAAACATCTATAACAGCCAATTTGAAAAAACGAATAGCTAATTTAAAACGAGGCAGAACCTTTTTGGTTCTGCCTCGTTTAGCTATTTTTCGCCACTATTTAATTACACATTTTAATACACACTAAATTCTTTTATAGTTGCAAAATTTCGCATTTTTTCAACAACGAGCTTAATTTTTCTCGTGCGCATAAATACTTTCAATTCGCAAATCTTTTTGCGGCCTATTATTGTGCCTTCATAAAGCTTTTTCCACTTACCCTCTAACTCGCAGTAAATAGTAAACTCCTCAATCTGCTGACCTGTTTCTATGTTTTCGCAAAGAACTATGCGGTCAACATCATAGTCATCGCCCATATCAAGAATAAGTTCAGCATTTTTTACACCGTAACCCGAATGCCAAAAACCTGTTTTATCGGGCAAGGCTCTTGTTGCAGAATGTAAATCATCGAGCTGAACTGAAGCCGTCATAGTTGAATCAAGCGCCATATTATCTTCAAAATGAAGCTTCAAAACTGCTCCGAAAGTCACAAGAGTTTCAACATCTCTTTCATCAAGCTTACCGTCAGGTCTTGGAGAAATGCCAAGCAAAAGGCCGGCATTTGAGCCTACTGAACCGAGATATGTTTTTTCGATTTTTGAAAGAGGCTTTACACTTAAATCCTCAGCTTTTTTATAAAACCAACCGTCACGCAAAGGAAGGGAAACCTCCGCAGGATAGAAGATAAAATCGTCCGCCTTTTTAATTTTTCTACGGCTGCCCAAATCAGGCTCGGAAAAATTGACTTTAACCTTTGGGTTTGTATATTCACAGGTTTCATTATCAAAAAGCCTGTAATACGAGGGCAAAACGCTCCATTCGCTTTCACGGCAAACCCCTTTATTATTGCCGCACCAGCGTATATCGGGGCCGCAGTTTGTTATGACTGCATTGGGCTGAAGCTCACGGACGAGCTTAAAATAAGCCTCCCAATCGTACGCCTGACTTTTTCCGTTTTTTCCATGCCCTGTTGCACCGTCAAACCATACGGCATAAATATCACCGTAGTTTGTCAAAAGTTCTCTTAGCAAGCCAAGAAAAAAATTATTGTATTCATCACCGCTGCCAAAGGTTGCTTCATGGAAATCAAGAGGAGAAATTGCTATGCCGAATTTCAATCCCTCTTCTCTACAGCAGCGGCTGACAGCCTCAACAACATCTCCCTCGCCGTCCTGCCATTTGCTGGATTTCATGGAATAATCCGTATAAACCGTTGGCCAAAGGCAAAAGCCGTCATGATGCTTAACATTTAGAATAAGCCCTTTCATGCCGCAATTTCGGGCAACTCTTACCCACTGCTGAGGAGAAAACGAAGTCGGATTAAAAAGGTCAGGTTCTTCAAAGCCTGTACCCTCTTCTCTTCCCGTGAATGTGTTGAGCCCGAAATTTATAAGACCTGCAAATTCAACATTCATCCATTCAAGCTGACGCTTATCCGGCACAGCCTTATTGGCCTTTTTCAAAAAATCTTTAGCCATAAGTTACCTTTCAATAAAGACTGCCACATATACATGCAGCAGTCCTTAAATTAAACATAGTCTTTTAAAACATTTGCATTAACCAAAGTTGGATTGAACTCAAAAGCGGCTACATCGCCAACGGCGCAATCAATCCCCGTAACATCAAGCACCAAATCGGTAAGACCTACTTTACCGATAACAGGTGCTTTTTTGCCGTTTAAAACACAGCTTAACATCTGATTATCGCCAAAGTGCTTAACCTTGCGAAGCAGTGAATTAACCTTATCTCCGTTTGTAAAAGCAATCTCGGTTTTGCTCAGGCCGTAGCCATCGCAAACCCCAAGAGGCACAACAGCCGCTTTTGTTTCACTTGTGGTTTTATAGGCTTCACCGTAGCAGACAAAATGACCTGCAGGCAGATTTTTAATAGAGATTATTTCGCACTCCATAAAGCCGACTTTTTCAAGTCCTACAGTATTTGGCACTGCGATTCTGCCGAGCAAAGCTGAGCCCAAACGCACTGCATCAAAATGATATTCGGGATATTTTACAGCGGCGGCCGAGGAACAAATATGCTTTTTAAGTCCTAAGCAACCTGCGGCTTCAATAGCCGAAACCATAGTATTGTAGCGGTTTATCTGCAATTTTACGGACTCTGAGCTTGAGGAAAACGCATTGTAAAAATGAGAATAAACGCCTTCAAAGTGAACGCTCGTACACTTTTTGTAAGCTTCAATAATATCGGCTTCCTCGCCGGGCATAAAACCGAAACGCGCAAAGCCCGTATCAAGCATAATATGTGCTGTTGCAGCTAACTGCATGGCATCTGCGGCATCGTTGAGCAATTTTGCAGTTGCCAAGCTATCAACAGTTACGATAAGCTTATTTTCTATCGCTGTTTTAGCTGATTTCTCATCAAAAACAGGACTAAGAAGCAAAATTGATGCGGTTATGCCGCTGCTACGCAATTCAACAGCTTCATCAAGCCTTGAAACTGCAAGAGTTTCGACACCGTTTTCACAGAGAAGCTTTGCCAAGGGCACAAGACCCAAACCGTAGCCGTTACCTTTTACAACACCGATAATCTCTGCCGTAGGGCAATGACGGCGCATTTTATTCAAATTTGAAGCTATAAGCTCTTTTTGAACAACATACCTCATAATTTACACTCAGTGTCCTTTTCTGAGCTTTTTACGCAGTTTTTGCGCAAATTCCATGCCGTTATAGATAAGCGGTTTATAAACATAATAGAAATCGCCTATAAATTCAGTAATTTCAGGGCAGAAGCCTTTCTTGAAGCGATAAAGGCCATAAAGCGGATTATTTTCATCCAAATCGCCTGAAATACCGCGGAAATCATAAATTCTGCAGCCGTTTTCTACCGACCAGCGTATCATTTCCCACTGAAGCAGGTAGTTAGGCATCTTGTTACGCTCTTCATTGGAGGAAGCACCGTAGAGATACCATACCTTATCACCGCAGAGGATAGCAAGAGTACCCGCAATCGCCTTGCCCTCACTATATGCCATATAAATGCGTGCATTATCACCATAAGCCTCGACCATGCGCTTAAAATAATCGGCAGGTCTGATGGAGAAATTATCTCGTTCGCCTGTTTCCACCATTATCTTATGAAACTCTTCAGCCGCTTCTGCGCCCTTTATAACAACTTCAACATTGTTCTTTTTGGCAACGCGAACCTTATAACGGTGGCGTGAATGGAAAGAAGCAAAAACTTCGTCTTCGGTTTTACCCTCAACATCCATCCTTATAACGAATCTCGGCTGAATACCCTCAAAATTCTTTGAGCGTGAGCCTACTTTGAAGCCGTAATCAACAGCAATTTTTTCGTATTCTGTATCATCAATCTTGGTATCGGTATCAATCTGCAAAACATAGCCGTTGTATTCTTTTGCAAGGCTTTTTGCGGCGTCCATAAGTTGAGTAAAAACAGCTTTATCGTGCAAATCGCATACCGGGCCACGGGGAGAATAAAGCATACTGAAAGGTATACCGCCGGGCAAACGGCGAATAATAACCGCCATAGTGCCTACAATCTCGCCATTATCGTTGCGGCAAATAATGCCTCGCCAAATCCAATTATTTTTAACCTTTGACCAAGCGCTCTGCTGCATAAAGTGTCCTTTGGGGTGACTTGCCACAAAAGCATCAAATTCAGCTGCTGCATCGGCCTTAATAATTTCTGTCAAAACTAATTTTCATCCTTAACTTAATTATTTTACAGCTACTGCTGCGGGGAACTGCTCAGGCTCTGCGCCCATTGCCATTGCAAGTCGGCGTGAAACCTCCTTGTTGTCTATAGCTTCACCGTTTTTGATGAAATTATCGCTGCCGTAAACAAGCAGAGGTACATTTACACCGGAGTGCGAGCCGGAATTAAACTTGAAATTGCCGTTTTCGTTGGATATAGCACCTGTCTCATGGTCAGCTGTAATAACAACGAGTGTATTGCCGTCATTCTCAGCAAACTCAATGGCAGCCTTAACTGCAAGGTCAAATTCATATGCAGCAATTTTCATTGACTCAGCATTGTTGCTGTGGGAGTGCTTGTCTATATGTGCTCCCTCGACCATTAGGAAGAAACCTTCATCGCTGTCATCAAGCATATCAATAGCCTTTTCTGTGAGAAGGGAAAGGCTGGGAGAATCCGCACCGGTCTGAGGATTCCAAAGGTCGCCTTCGAACTGACCGAAAGAGCGTGTACCTTCTTCAAGTGCCTCAAATTCAGCTGATGTATCTATAAGTAACCAATCGTTCTCTTTTGCATATTCATCAGTTACAAGGCCGCATGAGGCAGACCAAAGCAAATAAAGGTTGCTTTCTTCAATCTGCTGTCTTGTGATTTCCTCAGCTTCACGCCTGCTGAAAACATGAGCTGAGAAAGAAGCGGGAGTTGCACCTGCATTTGAATCAGTAGTTACAATACCTGTCATTTTGCCTTGGCTTTGCGCCCACTCGCTGAGGTTCATGGGTACATAAAACATACCGTACTGATCCTGAGGGAATGTGCCGACAGCACCGTTAGTTGTGCGTGTTCCGCAAGAAAGAGCTGTACCGCCGGCGGCAGAATCAGTTACGGGAGAGCTGGAAGACCTGGTCTTTGACTGACCGTGGTACTCGGTAAGAGCAAACATATTTGCTTCTTGAAGTGCGTATTCCTGCTCCATCCAGTCGATATGATTAAAGCCCATACCGTCTCCAATCATAATAATAACATTGTCATAATCGCCGGGATCAACAACATCTTTTGAGTTTTTGTCGCTGTTGTAAGAAAGGTTGAGAGTAAGCAGAGCCGAAATCAAAACGCCTACTGCTTTCATCAGAAAGCTGCCTCTTAAAAACTGTAGCATTTGTTATTCCTCACTTTGCAAATTAATTGTAATAATTATACGCTCATTACCTTATTATGTCAATACATTAAATATCGGGTGTTGTAATTTTTTAATAATGTGGTATAATGATAGAGATTATGTATACAAATTTTGACAGGAGGTTGAATTTTATGTCAAAAAAGCCATATTACATCACAACAGCCATTGCTTACACCTCACGCAAGCCGCACATCGGCAACTCATACGAAATCGTTTTGAGTGATGCTATTGCGCGCTTTAAGCGAATGCAGGGCTATGATGTACGGTTTCAGACAGGTACTGATGAACACGGTCAAAAAATAGAAGAATACGCCTCAAAAGCAGGCATTTCCCCAAAAGAATATGTTGACAAGGTTGCAGGTGAAATCAAAGCTATTTGCGACTGCCTTAATACTACTTATGATAAATTTATCCGCACAACAGACGATGATCACGAAGCGGCAGTTCAAAAAATATTCCAAAAGCTTTATGATCAAGGTGATATTTACAAGGGTGCATACGAAGGTCTTTACTGTGTACCGTGCGAGAGCTTTTTCACCACATCTCAGCTTGTTGACGGAAAATGCCCCGACTGCGGCCGCAAGGTTGTTCCCACAAAAGAAGAGGCCTATTTTTTAAAGCTTTCAAAATATCAAAAGCAGCTTGAAGAATATATTGAGAACAATCCCGACTTCATTTATCCCGAAAGCCGTAAAAAAGAAATGATTAACAATTTCATCAAGCCCGGATTACAGGATCTTTGTGTTTCCCGTTCATCATTTAAATGGGGTATTCCCGTAACATTCGATAATGATCATGTAATCTATGTTTGGATTGATGCTCTTTCAAATTACATCACGGGACTCGGCTATGATACAGAAAATCCGAGTGATATGTACAAAAAATATTGGCCTGCCGATGTTCACATAATAGGCAAGGATATTATTCGTTTCCATACAATCTACTGGCCAATTATGCTTATGGCGCTCGGCGAGCCTCTGCCCAAACAGGTTTTCGGCCATCCTTGGCTCCTCTCAGGTCAAGATAAGATGAGCAAATCCAGAGGCAATGTTATTTATGCCGATGAGCTTTGTCAGCGTTTCGGCGTTGACGCAGTCAGATACTATCTGCTTTCCGAAATGCCTCACGCACAGGACGGCACAATATCCTACGAAACGATTATTGAGCGTTTCAACTCAGACCTCGCCAACACTCTCGGCAACCTTGTAAACCGCACCGTTGCCATGAACAACAAATATTTCGGCGGTGTAATTCAGTCTCCCGACAGCACCGAAGAGCTTGATGAAGAGCTGAAAGCTGTCGCTCTCGGTACACTTCCAAAGGTTGCAAACCTTATGGACACATACAGAGTTGCCGACGCACTTTCCGAGATTATTGACCTTGCAAAGCGTTGCAACAAATATATTGACGAAACTGCTCCTTGGGCGCTTGCCAAGGATGAAGAAAAGAAATCAAGACTCGGCACGGTTCTCTATAATCTCCTTGAGGGAATCCGCTTCATTGCTGTTCTAATCAAGCCCTTTATGCCCGAAACAAGCGACAAAATTCTTGAGCAAATCGGCACTGATATCAACTCTCTTGAATCTCTCGACAGCTTCGGAGCAATAGCCGCAGGCGCAAATGTTGGCACAGCCACTCCCCTGTTTGTAAGAATCGACGCCGAAAAAATGCTCTCAGAAATCGAGGCAGAAATCGAAGCAAAGACAGCAGCCGAAAGCAAAGATGAAATCAAACCTGCTTTTGAAGAGATGGAGCTTATTGCTATTGATGATTTTGCAAAGGTTGATTTAAGAGTTGCAAAAATCATCGACTGCAAGCCCGTTAAGCGTGCAAAGAAGCTTCTTGAGCTTACTCTTGATGACGGCACGGGTACACCCCGCACAGTTGCCAGCGGAATTGCCCAATATTACAAGCCCGAAGAGCTTATAGGCCACAATGTGATTGTTGTTGCCAACCTCAAGCCTGCAACTCTCTGCGGAGTTGAGAGCCGAGGAATGATTCTCGCAGGCGGCGAAGAGGATGTTAAGGTCGTATTTGTTGATTACCTTGAGCCAGGAGCAAAAATAAGGTAAAAGCACATGAGGTTGTGACAAAAACATTTTTGTCACAACCTCTAAGTGCAGATAGGTGAAACTATGTATAAAAACATTTTTGATACTCATGCTCACTACGATGACGAAAGCTTTGATTCTGACCGCTTTGAACTGATTGGCGAAATGCTTAACGGCAGTGTTTGCGGTGTAATCAGCTGCGGCTGCACCGTAGAAAGCAGCAAAAAAAGCCTTGAATTTGCCGAAAGATATCCGCAGTTTTATGCTGCTGTAGGCATTCATCCGCAAAATGCAGCAGAAGAGAATGAAGATGCATTAGAGAAAATTGAAGAGCTGGCTCATCACGAAAAGGCTGTTGCCATTGGTGAAATAGGCCTCGATTATCACTACGATTACACTCCGAAAGATATGCAGCTTGAATACTTTGAAAAGCAGATTCTGCTTGCAAAGAAGTTGGATTTGCCCGTTATTGTTCACGACAGAGAAGCGCACCAGGATTGCGTTGATTTGCTTTTGAAGCATAAACCAAGAGGTGTAATGCACTGCTTTTCAGGCAGCATAGAAACAGCAAAACAGCTGTCGGATATAGGCTTTTACATCGGTCTTGGCGGCAGCGTCACATTCAAAAACGCTAAAAAGCCCGCTGAAGTGGCGGCTGAGATTGATATATCAAGACTCCTGCTTGAAACCGACTGCCCGTATATGACCCCTGTACCCTTGCGAGGCAAACGAAACAACTCCATGTTAATTGCATACACGGCTGAAAAAATTGCGGAGCTTCGCAATATGCATCCGCAGGAAGTAATCGACATTGCCCGGGAAAATGCAATTAAGCTTTTTAACATAAAGTAAAAAAGTCCCTTGTACATACGCTGTACAAGGGACTGCTGTTTTAATATGACTTATGCACCGTAGTTGATGTGATTGATTGTGCCCTTACCTGTTGAATCGATTGCGAGAATTGTGCCGCCCTGAAGACCCTCTTCATAGTAGCAACCTTTGCCAAGCTTCATAGAGTAAGTAAGTCTTACACCCTCGTAGAGGATTGAAGCGTTGTTGACATGGTCGTGACCGAAAATCATGTTCTTTGTGCTGCCGAGTGCAATAACTTCATTCATGAAGCCATTATTTGAAACGCCCGGTGCAGGAGTTTCATGGATAATACCGAATGATGTTTCTGCATAAGGGCCTGTGAAAACATCATTTTCTTGGTCGTAGTATTCTTTCCAAACGGTCCTGACTTCATAAACAGGAATGTGCATAAATGCCGAGCTTTCGACCTTATGACCCTCTGTTTTTTCAATGCCCTGCAAAACCCACTTATACCATTCAAACTGGTTGTCCCAAAGGTGATCGTAGCTCATCCCGTATTCGTCTTTTTCATCGACTTTGCTATGTGTATCCATCATAAATATAGTATGGATAACTTCGCCGTTTTCTTCAATATTGATAACATAGTTGCCGTAACCCATATCCTTAGGGCCAAACTTCCAAAGGCAGTTTTCAGCCTCAGAGAAAAGGTATGCGCACCAGAATTCATTGAAGCAGTTCTGACCGTCGTGGTTGCCCATTACAGGAGCCCACGGAATACCGAAAGAGTCCATGAATTCAACAAGGTTTATGTAAGAAAGAGTTGCCCAAGCATTATCGCCTGTAAGAGTGATAAGATCAGGCTTTTGCTCCTCAACAAGTCTTGCGATCATTGCTTCAGAAGCAGCACCTTCGCCGGCATAATACTCTTCATCCTTAAGCTGAATATCGGCAAGGTTGAGAATAACGAAATCTTTGTTGGGATCTTTTTGAACAGTAACTGCATAATCCTCCGTATATTCCTGCTGAGCAGACCAATCTTCAAAGTATTTACCCTGATTGAGCATTGCAGGAACAGGCCCTAAAATTTGTGGAAGAAGCGTGAAAAACGCAAGGACCATTCTAAGAATTGACATAGTTAATAACCTCCGTTGAGACAAAAGTTTATGCACATTGTACTGCTATCTTCACAAAATGTCAAGCCATTAAGGAACGATTATGTAAGCAATAACAAATTGGTCAACAGATTAAACCAAAGAAACTGAATATACATAAATACCACACAGGAAAAGTAAATTATAATACCAAAATAGTACAATCTTTGATTGAAATCTGATACAATCTGTGTTATAATTGGGTCATTATAAATTAGGAGGAAAACACAATGAGCAATATTGATAACACTGCCTTTTTCAAGCTCTCATACGGACTTTTTGTTTTAACAGCCGCCGATGAAAGCAAAAACAGCGGTTGTATAATTAACACCGCACTTCAGGTTACGCAAAATCCTCTTAGAATAGCTGTTTGCGTAAATAAGACAAATTACACACATGATTTAATTGCAAAAAGCGGTGTTTTTAGTGTAAGCATAATCGACCAAACAGCACCTTTTGCTGTGTTTGAGCGCTTCGGTTTTTGTTCAGGCAGAGATACCGATAAATTTGCAGGCTTTGAATATTACGCTTTAGCTGAGAATTCGCTCCCCTACCTTACTAAATACGCAAACGCATTTATAAGCGCAAAGGTTATTGAAAAGGTAGACTGCGGCACTCACACAATGTTTATTGCAGATGTAACTGAAGCCAAAAAGCTCAACGACGAAAAGAGCATGACATATGAGTATTACTTTGCAAATGTTAAGCCCAAGCCGCAAACAGAAAAGAAAAAAGGATATGTCTGCAAAATTTGCGGTTATGTGCACGAAGGCGAATTACCGGACGATTTTGTATGCCCTATCTGCAAACACCCTGCAAGCGATTTTGAACCTATTAACTGATACGGTGAACGGTTTTTAATTATTCGCTTAATTATATGTGTATTTAGTGAAAGACAGCTTAGTAAGAGCCGAAGCGCTTCTAAGCTGTCTTTTTTAACATATTCATTTCAAATATTCAGGCACAACATCATTCATAGAAATATACTCATAGCTTTGTCTCTTGACAGCAAGACTGCTTTTACCCTTATTTACAAGCACAAGAGCAGGAACAGAATTCCTGTTATAATTGCTTGCCATTGAATAGTTATAAGCGCCTGTTGTAAGCACGGCAAGTATATCTTTGCGTTTAAGACTTTTAGGCATGGGAGTATCCCATGTAATCATATCTCCAGATTCGCAGCATTTGCCTGCAATCGAAACTAACTTTTCGTGCTTCTCATTCATTTTGGAAGCGCAGTATGCCGTATACTTTGCTTCATACAGTGCGGTACGGATATTATCAAACATACCGCCGTCACACATACAGTAGGTACGGATATCGGTTATCTCTTTAATGCCGTTAACCGTATAAAGGGTTGTACCTGTTTCGCCTACTATACTTCTGCCGGGTTCTATGGAAACAAGAGGCATCGGGAAATTGCGCTCCTTGCAAAGCAAGGTCAGGCTCTGCGAAATCAGCTTAATGAAAACTTCAAAGGGTTTGGGCTCGTCTGCATCGGTATATCTGACGCCGTAGCCGCCGCCACAGTTAAATTCTTTTATTTCAACACCGAGTTTTTCTCTGACCTCACACGCAAAATCCACAAAATGCCTGCAAAGCTCGCTAAAAGGCTCTTCGTTAAATATTTGAGAGCCAATATGGCAATGGATGCCATGCAAGCTCATCCATTTGCTGTTATTAATAATTTCAGCCGCCTTAATAGCTTGTCCGTCTATAACACCGAAGCCGAATTTGCAATCCATTTTTGCGGTTTGCACTGCATGGTGAGCATGAACATCAATATTCGGTCTGAGTCTGATTGAAACATCAATAGACTTATTCAGTTCTTCGCATACCTCATCAATAAGCGCAAGCTCATCAAAACCGTCTGCAATAATGCAGTAAATCCCGTTTTCTACCGCCATTTTGATTTCTTCTTTTGTTTTGCTGTTGCCGTGAAGCTCTATTTTTTTAGGGTCTATTCCAACAGAAAGCGCAGTATACAGCTCTCCGCCTGAAACGGTATCAATTCCAAGACCCTCGCTGTTTACGATTTTAAGTATTGCCTTTGTGTTAAGAGCCTTAGAAGCATACATAACTCGGCCGTTCGGGAAATACTTATTCATTGCTTCCTTGAACTTTTTACAATTTTGACGAAGATAGTCTTCGTCAATAACATAAAGCGGTGTGCCGTATTGCCGAGCGAGCTCTACCGTATCGCAGCCGCTTATTACCAGATGTCCGTCCTCGTTTATTTTCATTCCGTAGTGTAAATTCATAATCTTTCTCCGTATTAACTCAATAATTTTACAAGTCTTTCAGCAGCTTCTTTGGTATCCTCAGGGCTGCCGAAGGTAGAAAAGCGGAAATATCCTTCTCCGCAAGCTCCAAAGCCCTCACCGGGAGTACCGACTACCTGAATTTCTTTCAGAAGATAGTCAAAGAAGTCCCAGCTTCCCATATTGTTCGGACATTTAAGCCAAATATAAGGAGCATTTTTACCTCCGCAATACCAAATGCCTATTTTATCCAGGGCTTCCATAATCACCTTAGCATTATTTTTGTATATCTTAATATTATCGTTAATTTGGCATATGCCCTCATCCGTAAAGACGGCGGCAGCGCCTTTTTGAATAATATATGATACGCCGTTGGTCTTAGTTGTACGGTTGCGCACCCACATATCATTAAGGCTCATACCGTTTCTTACAAGGGACTTTGAAATAACTGTATAGCCGAGTCTTGTGCCTGTAAACCCTGCAGTCTTTGAAAGAGAGCAGATTTCTATAGCACAGGTTTCAGCGCCATTGAGCTCAAAAATGCTGTGAGGCAGCGACTCATCCTCGATAAAAGCTTCATAAGCCGCATCAAAAAGAATAACCGAGCCTTTTTCGTTAGCATAATCGACCCATCTCTGAAGCTGTTCCCTTGAAAAAACAGCGCCTGTAGGATTGTTCGGTGAGCATATATAGATAATATCAGCCTGTGTAGCTTCATCAGGTTCAGGTAAAAATCCGTTTTCCTTTCCGGAAGCGAGATGAACAATTTTTCTGCCCGCCATAACATTCGCATCAACATAAGCAGGATATGCAGGCTCAATTACAAGGCAAGAACTGCTGCGGTCAAACAAATCGAGTATATCGCCAAGCTCATCGCTTGCACCGCTTGAAACAAAAACTTCGTCACTTGAGAGCATAACGCCTCTCTTTTTATAATGCTCTGCAATGGCTTCTCGGAGAAAAGGCGCTCCGCATTCAGGCATATAGCCGTGGAAATTCTCCTTTATGGCCTGATCGTCAACTGCACTGTGAAGCGCTTTGATAACGGCATCACACAAAGGCAAAGAGACATCACCGATACCGAGCCTCAGGAGTTTTTTATCAGGATTCTCGGCGAGATAAGCCTTTGTCTTGCCTGCAATATTATAAAACAAGTAAGAATCCTTTAAGTCTGCATAGTGCATATTCGGTGTAATCATACTTCTGTTTCTCCTTCATAAACGGTAGTTGCCGGACCTCTCATAGTAACAGTGTTATCGGCATCAATGGTGATATGTAATGTACCTCCGTCAAGGACTACCGACACATCGCTGTTAGAGTCGCAGTATTTTTGGCTTATTGCAGCTGCCACGCTGGCGCAAGCGCCTGTTCCGCAAGCGCATGTGACGCCGCTGCCTCTTTCCCATACTCGCATACGCAGCTCAGTTTTGGAAATAACTTGCACAAATTCAACATTAACTCCATCGGGGAATTTTTCATGATGCTCAATTACAGGTCCGAGAGTTGTAAGAGGCGCTTTTTCGATATCTTCAACAAATATTACTGCATGAGGGTTTCCGACAGAAACCGGAATTAAGTCAACACTTTCTCCGTCAATGCACAGGCTTGTTTTATCTGAAGCCACGGCTTTTCCCATATTGACTGTAACATAGTTTACCTTGCCGCCCACTACAGATAAATTTAAAATTTTGATACCCGACAGAGTTTCAATTCTAAGGGTAGTTTTATCTGTATAGCCTTTATCATAAACATATTTACCAACGCAGCGTATACCGTTTCCGCACATTTTGGCTTCACTGCCGTCTGCGTTAAAAATCCTCATTTTGAAATCCGCCACTTCGGATTTGCAAATATAAATCATACCGTCGCTGCCTGCGCCGAAATGCCTTTCAGACAGGTTTCGAGACAGCTCAGCTATGTTTTCCGGCACTTCGCCGTAAACATAGAGGTAATCATTACCAAGTCCGTGCATTTTTGTAAATCGCATAATTAGCCTCCTTAACCATCAATCGTTGATATTCCGATAGTCGTTTCTTCCAAAACTTCAAGAAGAACTTTTACGGTATCAAGACTTGTAAGCATTGTAATATTATTATCATGTGCACAGCGGCGTATTGCCACACCATCCTCATAATGAACACCTGAGAGAATGGCTCTGGTGCAAATAACATAGCTGACATAGCCGGCTCTGATAGAATCAAGTATTTCTTCGCTGCCCTCCGAGAGCTTGCGGCGAATACGGGTACGGATGCCGTGTTCTTTAAGGAATACAGCCGTACCCACGGTAGCTTCAATATTAAAGCCTAAATCATAGAACTTTCTGACTAAAGGCAGAGCTTCTTCCTTGTCCTCATCGGCAAGGGTAACAATGAGCGTGCCGTAGTTTTGAACTTTCATGCCGCTTGCAATCATCGCCTTATACATTGCTCTCGACAAGGTTTTATCATAGCCGATGGCTTCACCCGTTGATTTCATTTCAGGCGACAGATAAGAATCCATGCCGCGAAGCTTTGAAAACGAAAACGCAGGAACTTTTACATAAAAGCGTTCTCTTTCCTTTGGATAAACCTCGTTTATTCCCTGTTCTTTCAAGGATTTACCGAGGATTACAAGGGTTGCGATATCGGCAAGGCTGTAGCCCGTTGCTTTTGAAAGAAAAGGTACGGTTCGGGAAGAACGGGGATTAACCTCAATGATATAAATATCCTCATTTTCATCCACAATAAATTGTATGTTGTAAAGACCTACAATGCCTATACCGAGTCCTAAACGCTTTGTATAGTCAATAATGGTATTTTTAACCTTATCGGAAATGCTGAAAGAGGGATAAACGCTTATCGAGTCTCCCGAGTGAACGCCTGTTCGCTCAACAAGCTCCATAATACCGGGAATAAATACATCCTTGCCGTCGCAAACAGCATCCACTTCGACCTCTTTACCTCTCAGGTATTTATCGACCAAAACAGGTTTATCTTCGTCAATTTCCACTGCCGTTTTGAGGTAGTGTTTCAAGGCTTCCGGCTTAGCCACAATCTGCATGGCTCTTCCTCCTAAAACAAAGGAGGGACGAACAAGAACAGGATAGCCTATTTCCTCTGCCGCTTTAAGTCCGGCTTCAATGCTGGTTACGGCTCTGCCCTTTGGCTGAGGAATAGAAAGACTGCGGAGCAGCTTTTCAAAGGAGTCTCGGTTTTCGGCTCTTTCAATAGCGTCTCTGCCGGTGCCGATAATATTTACACCTAACTCAGCTAACGGCTCTGCAAGGTTTATTGCCGTTTGACCGCCCAATGTAGCAATAACACCGAAAGGCTGCTCCATATCAATAATGTTCATAACATCTTCTACGCACAGCGGTTCAAAATAGAGCTTATCCGAGCAAGTATAATCGGTAGAAACTGTTTCTGGATTGTTGTTTATAATAATTGCTTCGTACCCTGCCGCCTTAATTGTTTTGACTGCATGAACGGTAGAATAGTCAAATTCAACGCCCTGACCGATACGGATTGGACCGGAGCCCAGCACAATAACCTTTTTCTTATCCGAAATAACCGATTCATTTTCATCGGCATAGGTGGAATAGAAATACGGAATATAGCTTTCAAATTCTGAAGCACAGGTATCAATCATTTTATAAACAGGAATTATATTTAGCTTTTTGCGCAAATTCCTGATATCGTTTTCATCTATACCCCATACATTTGCTATCCATTCATCAGAAAAACCCATACCTTTGGCGGTACGCAAGGCGTCTTCGCTATTTTTATTTACCGCAAGCTCTCTTTCCATATCCACTATATTTTTAAGCTTACGGATAAAGAACAGATCAATCTTTGTTCTTTCATGAATGATATCAGCTGATACATTTCTGCGCAAAAGCTCAGCTATGGCATAAATGCGGTCGTCCGTACCGATTTCTATATAGGATAGCAAATTATCCGTACATTCATCATCAAACTTCTTGTTATACAGATGATGAAGCCCTATTTCAAGGGAGCGAATACCCTTGAGAAGGCTTTCCTCAAAGTTTCTGCCAATGCTCATAGCCTCACCCGTGGCTTTCATCTGCGTAGAGAGGGAATTATTTGCATCGGTGAACTTATCAAAGGGAAAGCGTGGAATTTTGCAGACAACATAGTCGAGAGTCGGCTCGAAAGAAGCCGGTGTATTGGCAATCATAATTTCATCCAGCGTCATACCGACGCCTATTTTCGCCGAAACACGGGCAATCGGATAGCCGCTTGCTTTTGATGCAAGCGCCGATGAACGGGATACTCTCGGATTCACCTCAATGAGATAATACTGAAAAGATTTTGGGTCAAGAGCAAACTGCACATTACAGCCGCCTTCAATGCCCAAAGCTCTGATAATTTTCAGAGCACTGTTACGAAGCATCTGATATTCTTTGTTTGTAAGAGTCTGAGAGGGACATACAACAATGGAATCGCCTGTATGAATACCTACGGGGTCAAGGTTTTCCATATTACATACGGTAATAGCAGTGTTGTTTGCATCCCTTATTACTTCATATTCTATTTCCTTGTAGCCCTTGATACTTTTTTCGATAAGCACCTGATTTACAGGAGATAAGGAAAGTGCGTTTTTCATAAGGGGCAAAAACTCTGCCTCATTATCTGCAAATCCGCCGCCTGTACCTCCTAAGGTAAAGGCAGGTCTGAGAACTACAGGAAAACCGATTTCATTTGCCACTCTCAGTCCGTCCTCAATAGAGGTTGCAATATCGGAGGGTAATACAGGCTCGCCAAGCTCTTCGCAAAGCTCCTTAAAAAGCTCTCTGTCTTCGGCTCTTTCAATGCTTTCGGAGGGCGTACCGAGCAGCTCCACACGGCATTCACGAAGCACGCCTTTCTTTTCAAGCTGCATTGCAAGGTTAAGTCCCGTTTGACCGCCGATACCCGGAAGTATGGCGTCGGGGCGTTCATAGCGCACAATTTTTGATATATATTCGAGGGTCAGCGGCTCCATATAAACCTTATCTGCAATAGATGTATCAGTCATAATAGTTGCAGGATTAGAGTTGCAGAGCACAACCTCGTAGCCTTCTTCTTTAAGCGCCAAAGCAGCTTCGGTGCCTGCATAATCGAACTCGGCTGCCTGACCGATGACGATAGGACCGGAACCGATAACCAAAACCTTTTTTATGTCATCTCGCTTAGGCATTTTCCAGTCCCTCCATCGTTTTTATGAATTTATCGAAAAGATATGTGCTGTCTTCAGGTCCGGGAGCACTTTCAGGGTGATACTGAACCGAAAAGACCTTATCATTTTTGTTTTCAACACCCTCAATGGTATTATCAAGAAGATTAATATGTGTAACGGTGAGAGGAGTATTTTTAAGGCTGTCATCGTCCACTGCATAAGAATGGTTCTGCGAAGTTATTTCAATCTTACCTGTTGCAATATTTTTTACGGGGTGATTACCGCCTCTGTGTCCGAATTTCAGCTTGTAGCATTTAGCTCCGTAAGAAAGGCTGATAATTTGATGGCCGAGACAGATGCCGAACATGGGATATTTACCGTGGAGCTGTCTGACTGTGTTTATCAGCTCAGGCACATCGCCGGGATCACCGGGACCGTTTGAAATGAACACTCCGTCCGGTTTTAAAAGCTCAATAGCATGAGCATCGGTATCAAAAGGCACAACCGTTACCGAACAGCCTCTTTTGTTAAGACTGCGCACAATGTTTTCTTTCATTCCGCAGTCGATAGCTACAACATGAAATAACGGATTTGATATCTTCTTTTCAAAAACGCCTTTTGCAGTTACTCTAGATACTGCATCTCTTGGAATTTCGGTAGCGGCAAGCTTTTTAAGACCATCTTCAAGAGAAGTATCAACACCGCATATAAGAGCCTTGCACATACCGTTGTTGCGAATATGCCGTGTTAGCTTTCGTGTATCTACGCCGGATATACCGGGGATTCCGAATTTTTTCATCACGGCCGACAATGTGTTCGTGCTTCTGAAATTGGAAGGCTCATGGTTAATTTCGCCCACAATAAAAGCACCGATTGTAGGCGTCACAGTTTCATAATCATCATCTGCCATACCGTAATTACCTATAAGCGGATAGGTCATAACTACAGCTTGGTAGGTATAAGACGGGTCTGAAAGGATTTCCTGATAGCCTACCATAGAGGTATTAAAAACGATTTCGCATACTTTATCGCATTCAGCGCCGAAAGAACAGCCTAATACTTCGGTACCGTCTTCTAATATCAGCTTGCGATCAAATACTCTGATCATTCTTACTACCTCTTTTCTCAGACAGCTTTTGTTCAAAGCGGTTTTTTCTTGTATCGCAGGGTATGGCTGTAGGATAGTTCCCGTCAAAGCAGGCACTGCAATAAAACTCGTTGCCAATCATTTCTTTTAAAGACTCTACAGGCAAATATCCTAAGCTATCTGCGCCGATAATTTCTGATATTTCCTCTATGTTGTGTTTGCAGGCAATCAGATTTTCCTCGCTGTCAATATCTGTTCCGTAATAGCAAGGATGCAAAAACGGAGGCGAGGATATTCGCATATGGATTTCTTTGGCGCCTGCATCTCTGAGCAGCTTTACAATTCTGCCTGATGTTGTTCCCCGAACAATTGAATCGTCAATCAAGACTATTCTCTTGCCTTTAACATTTTCCTCTATGGCGGCAAGCTTTATTTTTACTTGGTCGAGCCTTGTAGACTGACCCGGAGATATAAAGGTTCTTCCGATATATTTATTCTTAATTAGACCGATTGTATAGGGTATTCCTGATTTTTTACTGAATCCGAGTGCCGCATCCAAGCCCGAATCGGGAACGCCGATAACAATATCTGCTTCAACAGGGTGGCTTTGAGCCAAAATCTCACCTGCTCTGAATCTTGCTTTATGCACCGATATACCGTCCACAACCGAATCCGGTCTTGAAAAATAGATATATTCAAAAGCACACAGCTTTTTGGGCTTTTCTTTGCAGTGCTCTTTGCGTGAAACTACATTTTCACCGTCAAAAACAACAATTTCACCGGGCTCAACATCTCTTATAAAATCTGCGCCAACAGCCGCCAAAGCTGCGCTCTCGGAGGCGGCAACATAAATGCCGTCAGCCGTTTTGCCGAAACAAAGCGGACGGAAGCCGTATGAGTCACGGGCAAGTATCAGCTTTTGCGGAGACATCAAAACAAGGGAATACGCTCCTTCCAAATAATTCATGGCCTTGCTGACTGCTTCTTCAATAGAGCCGGAATTTAATCTTTCTCTTGTAACGATGTATGCAATGGTTTCGGTGTCGCTTGTCGTATGAAAAATAGCACCGCCAAGCTCCAATTCATCACGCAAATCCGCAGCATTGCTGAGATTACCGTTATGGGCAATCGCCAT
>CASFRX010000014.1 GCA_949297075.1 uncultured Oscillospiraceae bacterium
TGCGGCATAATCTATACGAAGCTGACCGTTTGTGAAAACGGACGCTTCGGCGGCGGTCTCGTTCTGTATCATATTAAGCCGCCTTTGCGTTACCCTGAGCCTTGCCAAAAGTTCTTCCACCGAAAACGGTTTGGTCAGATAATCGTCGGCGCCTGCATCGAGTGCGTCAATTTTATCGGTATCTTCGCTTCGTGCGCTGATAACGATAATCGGCATATTCGACCAAGTGCGGATTTTTTTAATAACATCAACGCCGTCAATATCGGGAAGTCCTAAATCTAAGAGGACAATATCGGGATTGTGCGATGACGCTTCCAAAATGGCGGTGGAACCGTTAGGTGCGGTTAAGTATCTGTAATCGTGCGCTTTAAGGGTTGTTGTAATAAGATTTTTGACCGAATTATCATCTTCAACAACCAATATCAATGGTTTATTCATGAATTTCTACCTCCCCGGCAGGTAATGTAACAGTGAACACCGTGCCGTGCGGTGTGTTGTCTGAAACGATTATTTTGCCGCCGTGTGCATTTACAATGGAACGGCACAGCGACAAGCCCAGCCCCAAGCTGCGGCGGCTGTCGGCTATTTTATTTGCACCGCTGTAAAACATATCAAATACCCGCTCTTTCATATCATCGGGTATCCCGTCGCCGTCATCGGCAATGGTTATAACAGCTTTATCTTCCTGCTTCCAAGTTTTAATCAAAATATTAGAACCTTTAGGCGTGTATTTAATGGCGTTATCCACAATATTTATAATAACCTGTACCATAAGCTTTGCGTCCATTTTGGCGAGCAGATAATCTTCTTTATGCCGAACGGTAATATGATGTTCTACGCTTTTTCGGTTCACATGATGTAGCGCTTCTGTGATGACATCGTCTACTAAATCCTCTGTAATGTTAAGATTAAGCCGTCCTTCTTCGATTCTTGCGACCGAAAGCAGATTTTCCACCAAATTGATAAGCCACATAGAGTCATCGTAAATATCGGTATAAAGCTGATTCTTTGTCGCTTCGTCAAAGGAATTGCCGTTTGATATAAGGTTGCTTGCATTGCCTGAAATGGAAGTAAGCGGCGTTCGCAAATCGTGGGAAATAGCCCGCAAGAGATTGGCACGGAGCTGTTCATTCTTAGCGAGAATTGCCGCTTCTTCTTTCTCTCTTGCATTCTTTTCGTTTTCCAGCGACAAAGCACATTCGCCGAGTATAGACAAAAGAATACTCTTTTCAAACGAATCAAGCGGCTCATTGCCTATATAAATGCCGACAACACCGTAGACTCGGCTGTTTACCCTTACAGCAAGGCATAGGCATTTTGCACTTGAAAGCGTTTCGGTAGTAGCGCCTGCGTGCTTGTTATTTTTCAGTACCCACTCTGCAACCGCCTTTTCATTTATACCGGTTATTTCCTCGTCCGTTTTGTCACCTGAAACGGTAAAAATATGCGGCTCGCTTAAAGTTTCGTTTTCTGACAAATAGAACACAATATCCTTACCGAGCAGTTTAATAAGTTGATTTGCCGTTGCAGAAACGATTTCGTTTTTACCCTTTGCCTGCTGTAAAAGCTGGTTTGTGTCAAACAGCACCTTGGTTCTGTAAGCAGTCTGCGCAGCCTGCTTTGCATGATTTTTGAGCTTTACGGCAAGAGAGCTTGTAAGCAGCGCCGCCAAAAACATAATCAAAAAGGTGACAGGATAGCCTTGATCGTAAGCCTGAAGAGTGAAGTGCGGTTCGGTGAAGAAAAAGTTGAAAACCAATACGCTGACAATAGAGGATATCAGACTGTAAATTCGATGCCTTGTCACAACCGAGGTTACAAGGACACCGAGAA
>CASFRX010000015.1 GCA_949297075.1 uncultured Oscillospiraceae bacterium
CTCCCTACGTATTACCGCGGCTGCTGGCACGTAGTTAGCCGGAGCTTCCTCCTCTGCTACCATCATTATTTTCACAGAGGACAGAGGTTTACAATCCGAAAACCGTCTTCCCTCACGCGGCGTTGCTGGTTCAGGGTTTCCCCCATTGTGCAATATCCCCCACTGCTGCCTCCCGTAGGAGTCTGGGCCGTGTCTCAGTCCCAATGTGGCCGATCAACCTCTCAGTCCGGCTACCGATCGTCGACTTGGTAGGCCGTTACCCCACCAACTATCTAATCGGACGCGAGCCCATCTTTCAGCGGATTGCTCCTTTGATTGTTCTATCATGCGGTAAAACAATGTTATGCGGTATTAGCGTTCGTTTCCAAACGTTATCCCCCTCTGAAAGGCAGGTTGCTCACGCGTTACTCACCCGTCCGCCACTAAGCTTAAATTTCACTTGACCGAAGTCGCATTCCGTAAAAGCTTCGTTCGACTTGCATGTGTTAGGCACGCCGCCAGCGTTCGTCCTGAGCCAGGATCAAACTCTCTAAAAAATTGTATCTCATCAGTTTCCTGATTCAAATCATCTTTTAGAGCTTAATCGCTCATTTTCGATACCTAGCGTATCTGTCTCTAATTCGTTTCCGAATTACTGTTTTTTTGAAGTACTTGAACTTCTCTTTAGAATCTTCAAGGGTTCATTTTCAATCGTTGTTTAATTTTCAAGGTGCGTCTTGTGTCAACCTTTTCTTGCGGCGACATTTATGAATTATATCATACCATATCGCCTTTGTCAACACCTTTTTTCAAACTTTTTGAAAAGCTTTTTCACGTCTTCTATTCAGTTTGGCGCTCTCGTTGAGTGCCTTGTTATATTAACATATGGAATTTGAGTTGTCAACACTTTTTTATCATTTTTTAGACAAAAAATTCATCTTGTTAAGTGTTTATAAATTTGATTTAAGAGATGAAAAACTATTGTATATTTTGTTAGGCACTATATATTATATACATTATTATATAATCAATCAGCTTTATACACTATATAGATATGCTTGACTTAACAGAACATTGAATATATAATGTATTTCATATGATATTAACAAGGGAGTGAGAAACTATGCCGATTAAAATTGACGGCAATCTGCCGGCGCGCAGCAGTTTAGAGAGCGAGAATATATTCGTCATGACCAACGAGCGTGCTGTTTCTCAGGATATTCGCCCGCTTAAAATACTTATCCTCAACCTAATGCCCACAAAAATAGAAACAGAAACTCAACTGTTAAGGCTTTTGAGTAATTCACCTCTTCAGGTGGAGGTTGAACTGCTTCAAACAGCAACTCATCAATCTACTCATGTTTCAAGCGAACATATGCTTGCCTTTTACAAAACCTTCGACGACATAAAAGACCACAAGTACGACGGCATGGTAGTGACAGGTGCACCTGTTGAAAAGCTTGAATTTGAGCAAGTTGATTATTGGCCTGAGCTTTGCAAGATTTTTGATTGGGCAGATAAAAACGTTTATTCATCATTTCATATTTGTTGGGGTGCACAGGCAGGACTTTATCACCGCTACGGTTTAAAAAAGCATCCTCTCAAAAAGAAGATGTTTGGTGTATTCAAGCAAAGAGTGCTTGACCTTTATCACCCCTTGCTCAGAGGCTTTGACGAAGAATTTTATGTTCCCCACTCCCGTCACACGGAAGTACGCCTTGATGAAATTGCTCTCATTAAGGATTTACAGGTGCTCGCCTATTCAAAAGAATCCGGTGTGCATTTGCTCTCCGATATGAGCTGCCGCAACTTCTATGCCTGCGGTCATGCAGAATACGACAGAGATACTTTGGCAAAGGAATATTTCCGAGATATTAACTTGGGGCTTGATATTGAAGTGCCCGTCAACTACTTCCCCAATGACGACCCGAACCTTTTGCCTGTTGTTACCTGGAGAGGCGGCGCCAGCCTGCTGTTCAGCAACTGGCTCAACTACTTTGTCTATCAGCAAACACCGTACGATTTGTCTACGCTTGCTGTTGATTAATTTCATGCTTTTTTGTCATTTATAGTTTAACACAAAACACGGTGCAACTCATTTTATTGGGCTGCACCGTATTGTATTTTATTATGCAACAAAGCTAAATCAATTTTCGGATTTTTATTCAACCTTCATCATGCGATATCCGACACCGATGTGGGTCTGAATATATTGCGGAGAATCTGCGCTTTTTTCTAACTTTTTGCGAAGGGTGGCCATAAAAACTCTCAAAGAGGCGATATCATTATCCCAACTGCTTCCCCATATATTCTGTGTAATAAAGGTGTGGGTCAAGACCTTGCCGATGTTTCTTGAGAGAAGACATAAAAGCTTATATTCAATAGGCGTCAAATGCAGTTCCTCTTCGCCGAGATAAGCGCAGCCGGCGGCATAGTCAATGCGAAGCTGTCCGTTTGTAAAAACGGACATTTCAGCGGGAGACTCGTTTTGCATTATCTTCAGACGCCTTTGTATTACTCTTAGTCTGGCCAAAAGCTCTTCAACTGAAAACGGTTTAGTCAGATAATCGTCGGCGCCTGCGTCCAAGGCATCAATTTTATCCGTATCTTCACTTCTTGCGCTAATGACAATTATTGGCAAATTCGACCAGGTGCGTATTCTCTTTATGACCTCAACGCCGTCAATATCAGGCAGACCCAAATCAAGCAGAACAATATCGGGATTATGGGATGATGCTTCCAATATGGCGGAATTTCCGCTTTGAGCCGTTAAAAAACGGTATTCGTGGGCCCTCAGGGTCGTCGTTATCAAATTTTTGACTGAGTTATCATCTTCAACAACCAATATCAAAGGTTTATTCATGAATCTCTACCTCCCCTGCAGGTAATGTAACCGTGAACACAGCGCCGTGCGGTGTGTTGTCCGAGATTTCTATTTTTCCGCCGTGTGCGTTTACGATTGAGCGGCAAAGAGACAGACCCAGACCTAAGCTGCGGCGGCTGTCAGCTATTTTGTTGGCTCCGCTATAAAACATATCAAATACCCGTTCTTTCATTTCATCAGGTATTCCGCTGCCATCGTCAGCAACAGATATAACTGCTTTATCATCTTGTTTCCATGTTTTAATCAGTATTTTAGAACCTTTAGGTGTGTATTTAATAGCATTATCTACAAGGTTTATGATAACCTGCACCATAAGCTTTGTATCCATTTTAGCAAGAAGATATTCTTCCTTATTCTGAACACAAATGTGATGTTCTACGCTTTTTCTGTTTATATGATGAAGAGCTTCGGAAATTACATCATCCACCAAATCCTCTGTAATATGAAGATTAGGTCTGCCTTCCTCAATTCTTGTTACCGAAAGCAGGTTTTCCACAAGGTTTATCAGCCAAATAGAATCATCGTAAATATCCGTATAAAGCTGCTTCTTTGTATTTTCGTCAAAAGAATCGCCGTTTGACAGAAGATTGCTTGCATTGCCTGAAATAGATGTGAGCGGAGTACGCAAATCATGTGAAATAGCTCTTAACAGATTAGCACGAAGCTGTTCGTTTTTTGCAAGAATTGCCGCTTCCTCTTTTTCTCTTGCATTCTTTTCATTTTCAAGGGACAGAGCACATTCGCCGAGTATTGATAACAAAATGCTCTTTTCAAAGGCATCAAGAGACTCTTTATCTATGTGAATACCAATTACACCGTATACCCTGCTGTTGACTCTTATTGCTAAATAGAGGCATCTGGCGTTTGAAAATGTTTCAGTGGTAGCACCTGCGTGCTTATTGTTCTTCTGAACCCATTTGGCTACCGATTTTTCATCTTCGTTTATAATATCTTCCTGTGTCTGATTTTCGGTAACAGTAAAAATATGCGGCTGCATAAGTTCATCATTTTCCACCAAATAGAATACTATATCTTTTTGCAGGAGCTTTACAAGCTGGTTTGCGGTGGAGGAAACGATTTCACTTTTTTCATTTGCCTGCTGCAAAAGCTGATTGGTATCAAAGAGCACTTTTGTTCTGTAAGCCGACTGCGCCGTCTGTTTTGCGTGATTTTTCAGTTTGACGGCAAGTGTGCTTGTGAGAAATGCCGCCAAAAACATTATTAAAAAAGTGACGGGATAACCTTGAGCGTATGCTTTAAAGGTGAATTGTGGTACCGTAAAAAGGAAATTGAAAACAAGGACACTGACAATAGAAGAAATAAGACTGTAAATCTGATGCTTTGTTATAACTGAGTTAATCAGCACTCCGAGAACAAAAACTGTCATAATATTTGCTTCTGCAAATCCAAGGTGATGAAAAAGCATTCCGATACAGGTTGCAGCAAGCAAAACACCAGCACTTTTTAAAAGGTCTGAAATTGAAAAAACGGCCTTATGCTTACTCTTTATCCTTTGAATACGATATAACGAGTTTTTGCTTTCGGCATCGGGTATGATATGCACATCAAGGTTCGGGGTGTTTGAAATGAGTTTTTCTACCAGCGTGGGTTTGCCGATAATATTTTTTCTGGTCGCCGAGCTTCTTCCGATTACGATTTTTGATACGCCGTAAAGTCTTGCAAATTCGGCTATTTGGTAGGAAACATCTTCACCGTATACTGTTTCTATTTCAGCACCGAGCTGTTCTGCCAGACGCATATTGCTTCTCAACCGTTTGACATCTTCTTCGGGCATAGCCTGAAAATCGGGTGTTTCAACAAAAAGAGCCGCAAAGGTTCCGCGAAACGCATTCGCCATTCGGGCGGCGGTGCGGATAATTTTGGCATTTGACGGTGAGGATGATAAACAGACAAGTATATGCTCATCCGTTCGATAATCCCTTTGATTTTTCACCTTTGCCGATTTAGTCTGCTTATTCATTCGGTCGGCACAACGATGCAAGGCAATTTCACGAAGCGCTGTCAGCTTTTCCACATTCAAAAAACTATCGGTGCTTTTTTTGAAATGAGCAGATTGGTAAACATTTTCTGTTTCCATTCGTTCAACAAGCTCCTGCGGTTCAATATCGACAAACTCAACCTGACTTGCGTTATCAAAAACCGAGTCGGGAATACGCTCATTCTCTAATATGCCTGTTATGGACGCTACAGTATCATTCAAGCTTTCAATATGCTGAACATTAACAGTAGTGTAAACATCAATCCCTGCATTCAAAAGCTCCTCAATATCATGGAAACGCTTTGCATGACGGCATACCGGCGCATTGGTGTGTGCCAAATCATCAACGAGGATTAAATCAGGCTTCCTTTTAAGTGCGCTGTCAATGTCAAATTCATGAACAGAAGCATTGTTGATTTCCGTAATTAACTTAGGTATACATTCAAATTCTTTGAGCAAGGCAGCAGTTTGAGGACAGCCATGGGTTTCAACATATCCTGCTGCAACATCAACTCCGCAATATTTTGCCATATGTGCGGCTTTGAGCATAGCATAGGTTTTTCCGACGCCTGATGCATAGCCGAAAAATATTTTTAAACGACCTTTTTTTAGATCCTGTTTTTCTTTTACGGTTTCCAACTGCTGTAGGCTTTTCTTTTCTTTGTCCATAATAACACCTCTACATTTTTTGCTAAACAGTCCGGTTGGTGTATATTGATTATACCACAGCTTGAAGGTGTTTTTCTACAGTATTATTATGAATTGATGCGGTTTATTTTTTCTCAAATCCAGTGGGCAAATCAGAAAAGCCGCTTGTACAAACATCATCCGAAAACCTTTTCAATATAACGGTGGTCTGCGCTTTTAAGGGCTAAGCGTTTTAAGGGAATACTCTGTATTTTCGGAGAGCGTATTGCCCTGTTTGGCCGCCTTTTCCTTAAAAATATAAAGTCGGTTGCTTTAAACAACGGATCAATTTTTTCATTATGACAAAACCGTATACTATGACGGATACCGTAACACATATGAAAAAAGTTCTTTCACGCTACCGACTTTCGTTGATTTTATATATGGAAACACTTTTGTATATCTTTTGTATTACCTAACACAAAAATCGAATCGCCAAACTGAAAGCTTGTATGAGGAGTTATATTCATCTGCATCTTTCCCTCTCTCTTAACTGCCATGATATTGATTCCGTATTTGCGGCGGACATCAATATCCTCAACTGTTCGTCCAACCCATTTTTCGGGTACGGGAATTTCGTAAATTGAGTGATCGCTGTCAAGCGCAATATAATCGAGAATATGGTCAGCGGTGTAGCGTATTGCAGTCCAGTTGGCAAGCTGTTTTTCAGGATAGACAATTTCATCGGCTCCGTTTTGCAAGAGGAATTTCGCATGAACATCTCTTGCAGCGCGAGAAACAACAAACTTTGCACCAAGCTCCTTTAAAAGCGAAGTTGCTTCCAAGGAGCTCTGAAAATTGCCGCCGATTGCAACTATGCAAACATCAAAATTGTTTACCCCTAAGGATTCCAAAAATTCTTCGTTGGTTGCATCGCCTATTTGAGCGTTAGTTACATATGGCAAGACGGAATTTACTCTCTCTTCGTTTATATCTACGGCCATAATTTCATGGTTCATCTGAGCAAGCTTTATGGCAATATGTCTGCCAAATCTTCCGAGTCCTATCAGTAATACAGATTTCATATCTTTCTCCTCTAAAATTGATAAGTATAATCTTAACCTACTGTTATTTTTTCCTGTGGATATTTTATGCCCTGAGTCACTCTTGGGGACAAGGCGGCGAAGATAACTGTAAGTCCGCCTACTCTTCCTAAGAACATCAGCACAATTAAAATCAACCGTGATATCGTACCCAACTGTGTGGTAATTCCCAGAGAAAGTCCGACGGTGCCTATTGCCGATGCAGTTTCAAAAAGGCAGGTAAGCAATGGAAGATGTTCAATTAAGCTTATAATCATTCCTCCGCCGACAAACAAAAAAATGTACATCAAAAGAATGGTTGCTGCGTGTCTGATTGTATCTTCGTCAACTCGTCGCTTAAAGAAATGTGTATGCTCCTTTTTGCTGAATACAGATATAGCGGTAGAAGCCAAAACAGCTATTGTTGTTGTTTTCATTCCGCCTGCTGTTGAACCGGGAGAACCGCCGACCAACATAAGAAAAATAATCATCATTTGACCGGATTGACTGATTGCGGTTAAATCCACCGTGTTAAATCCGGCAGTTCTCGGCGTTACAGCTTGGAAAATTGAACACAAAAGCCTTTTTCCCATTGGAAGCGATGAAAACTCAAAGAAGAAAAGCAAAACTGCCGGTACAACAATCAAAAATGCCGTAACAGTAAGAATTACCTTGCTTTGCATGCGGTATTTTCTGAAACGCAGCTTGTTTTTGCCTATATCATCCCATGTCAGAAAGCCGATACCGCCAACTACAATAAGCGCCATCAAGATGAAATTAACAAAAGGTTGGGACGAATAAGCCGTAAGTGAGGAAAACGGCTCTTTTTCTCCCATAAGGTCGAACCCGGCATTGCAGAATGCAGAAACAGAATGAAAAACAGAAAGCCAAATTCCTTTTGGAAAATCAAAATCTCTGCCAAAGAAGGGCATAAGCAAAACAGCGCCTGTAAGCTCGGTTAAAACAGTTATTTTTATAATCAGCTTTGTAAAACGGACTATTCCTCCGATATTATGGGCAGAAACCGATTGCTGCATTGCACTCCTTTGCATTAAGCCGATTTTTCGCCCGGAAATTGTTGCGGCAGATACGGTTAGCGTTACGATTCCTATGCCGCCTATCTGAATTAAGGCAAGAATAACACACTGACCGAACACAGACCAATATGTTGCCGTATCCTGCACTATAAGACCTGTTACACAAACCGCAGAGGTTGCGGTAAATAAAGAATCCAAAAAAGAAGCACTTTTTCCGTTGACGGTAGCAAAGGGAAGAGACAGCAATAAGCTGCCTAAAATGATTATGAAAAGAAAGCCTAAAATGATTATTTGAAAAGATGTTATATGCTTATGTTTTAGTTTTTTTCGCTTTACCATATAGGTACCTACACAACCTTAATATCGTATTTAGATTTTCTTTATTATATATTAACCAGTATTAAGCCGGCATAAATAAGATAAAGATAATATTAAGATTGTATAAAGAAAAATAAGACTGCATCTCGTTTGAAATGCAATCTATAGATTATTTTAAGCCGTATTTTTTCTTAACCGAGGGATAAAAATGGGAATAGAGACTGATTTTCAAAAATTCAACATCCGCAAAGAAGGTAAAAACAGCGAAGCTGAGGCTTTGTCAAGAAAAGTGTGTAAGTTTTTTAATAAGTTAGATAATTGATGTTTTTTGTCATATAAATAATCAAAACATCGGACTCACTCTTTCACTATGTTTTATAAAACAATGTTTGCCCTGCATAAATATAGTCTTTAAAAATTAAATTTCTTACAAAAAATTATTCACAAAATTTATATAATAATTTTGTCAAACATAAACAAGACAGCTCTACACATTATAGAACAAGTTTTGTCTTATGTTGTGACTCTTAATAATTGTCGATAAATATTTAAATGAGTATTTCAATCAAAAGTTCTTCAGAATGCAAATCAATAACGGAGAATAAGACATAAAAACGGAGTCAGCATAACGCAGACTCCGTTAACATTTTATAACAAGTGAACTTGTTAGTGAAATATATTAATCAATACAAATCACATATCAGTTAAAC